>NZ_JBCDMW010000020.1:0-47030 GCF_038433155.1 Luteococcus sp. H101 | reverse complement strand
CCCCCCCCCCAGAAGATGTACTTTTTCCTTCCCTCCCCCCCCCCCCCCCCCCCCCCCCCCCCCCCCCCCCCCCCCCCCCCCCCCCCCCCCCCCCCCCCCCCCCCCCCCCCCCCCCCCCCCCCGCCGCCGTCCCAACCGGGCCGCGGGCCCGCTCAGAAGAGCCGGTCCTCCGGATTGTCCAGGCCGCGCAGCTCGTCGTAGTCCACGGTGACGCAGGCGATCCCACGGTCGGTGGCCAGGGTGCGCGCCTGCGGCTTGATCTGCTGGGCGGCGAAGACGCCGGACACCGGAGCCATCTGCGGGTCCCGATTCATCAGTTCCAGGTAGCGCGTGAGCTGTTCCACGCCATCGATCTCCCCGCGTCGCTTCACCTCGACGGCAACATAACCGCCCTGCGGGTCCCGCAACAGCAGGTCGACGGGGCCGATCGGGGTGAAGAACTCTCGTTGTACCAGCCGGTAGCCGTCACCGAAGGTGGCCGGGTTCTCGGCCAGCAGGGCCTGCAGGTGGGCCTCGACGCCGTCCTTCTGCAGCCCGGGGTCAATTCCGAACTCGTGCTCCGCATCGTAGAAGACCTCTCCGATCGAGATCTGCAGGGTGTCGCCCTGGGGTCCCTTCACCTCCCACACCTGGGTGATCTTCGGGTCCACGTCGCCGGTGGTGGCGGCCAGGTCGGTGCCCGGCTCCACCGGCTGCACGGTGAGGGTGCACGGCGGGCTCATCCAGTTGAGCGGCTTGTAGGCGCGGTCGTCGGCATGGATGGAGACCGACGTGTCGGACTTCACCATGATCAACCGCTTCGCCATCGGAAGATGGGCCGTGAGCCGACCGGCGTAGTCGACCTGGCACTCCGCAATCACCAAACGCACCCGCACAACCTACCCCGAGCCGCGGCCCCACGGCATCACTGTGGTCTGACCCCACGTGCCTGCTACGTTGCCGGAATGCGCAAAAACACCCTGACAAGCACTGCCCTGACCGCCCTCCTGCCGCTCACCCTCGGGCTGAGCGCCTGTGGCGGTTCGGACAGCGCCACCCCCGCCAACTCCCCCAGCACCAGCGCGGCCGGCAGCTCCCAGCCCAGCGGCAATGCCAGCTCCGAATCCAGCGCCAGCCCCGCCGATTCCAGCGCCAGCCCCGCCGAAGCTGGCGCCAGCGAGTCCAGCAGCGCGACGGCCACCGACGGCGCCAGCAGCGCGACGGCCTCGGACAGCGCAAGCGCCGCCGGCCAGGCCAGCAGCTCCACTGCCGGCACCACCGGCACCACCGGCACCACCATCAGCGGCAAGAGCCTCTCCCTGACCCTGCCGGCCGGTTTCAAGAAGGTCACCACCAATGACCCCGATTTCGAGGTGAGCGTGGTCAAGGGCGCCAGCCGCGTCCTGGTGAGCAGCACGGCCAAGGAGAGCAAGCAGCAGCTCAAGGCCGCGCTCGACACCGAGTGCTCTTCCCGGACCAAGAACGCCACGCTGGTGAACAAGAAGCCGGTGAGCTTCGACGGCGCCCAGGCCGACGGTTGCGTGTGGGAGGAGACCACCGGCACCGCCAAGGGCCGCAACGCCATGTACATCATGGAGCACGGCAGCAAGCGCTACATGGTCGCCGTCGCCTCCGGTGCCCCCTCGGCGGCCGGACAGAAGGTCATCGACGACGTGGTCGGCGGCCTGCACTGGAAGTAGCCCCGGTGCACCCAGCGCTAGGCTGGGTGGGTGGCACGCAGACCCAGCAAGCACCTGCGCCCGGCGCGCCCACTCAGCGCCGGGCACGCCAGCAGCGCGCACAAGGCCGATGGGCGCTGGGTGGTGCGCAGCATCCCGGGGTCCCGGGCCACCAAGACCTATGTCTGCCCCGGCTGCCAGCGGGTGATCGGGGTGGGCGTGCCACACGTCGTGGCCTGGCCGGCCAGCCCCACCGGCTTCAATCAGTCCGCCTCCCCCATCGACGAGCGTCGACACTGGCACAGCGGATGCTGGAACCGGAAGCACTGAGCCGCACGCACCGACGCATTGGACTGAGAGGAATCCGGTGAGCCTGCACCACACCACCATCGGCGACGGCCCCGCCCGGGTCGTCTTCCTGCACGGCCTGTTCGGCCAGGGCAAGAACTTCACCCAGATCGCCAAGGGGCTTTCGGATCTGGCCACGTGCACCCTGGTGGACCTGCCCAACCACGGCCGCTCCGCCTGGACCGACGAGGTGAGCTACCCGCAGATGGCCGCCGCCGTGGCGGAACTGCTGCGGGAGCTGGACGGCCCGGTCTGCCTGGTGGGTCACTCGATGGGTGGCAAGGTGGCGATGCGGACCGCGCTGGACCACCCGGACCTGGTGGAGCGGCTGATGGTGGTCGACATCTCCCCCGCCGCCGGGCTGGGCAGCAATTTCGGCCCGCTGATCGACGCGATGCAGTCCCTGGACCTGCCGGCGCTGGAGAGCCGTCGCCAGGCAGACGAGCTGTTGTCGGCCGGTATCCCCAACCCCACGGTGCGCGGCTTCCTGATGCAGAACCTGCGGCACGAGCCCGGTGACGACGGGCAGCGGCACTGGCACTGGCAGATGAACCTGGACCTGCTGGCCCGCGAACTCGACGACCGGATCGCCGGCTGGCCCGAGGTGGCGTCCAGCTATCCCGGTCCGGTGCTGTGGGTGGCCGGCGAGAAGTCCCCCTATGTCCGCCCCGACGCGGCCCCCACCATGCGTCGCCTCTTCCCCAGATACCTGCTCGTAACCATCAAGGACGCCGGGCACTGGGTGCACTCCGAGCAGCCGGAGAACTTCACCGCCACGCTGCGCCACTTCCTGCAGCGGGGCTAGGCTGGCGCCATGGTGAACCTGACGCGCATCTACACCCGCACCGGCGATGCCGGCGAGACCCGGCTGAGCGACAACTCGGTGGCCCGCAAGACGGACCTGCGGGTGCAGGCCTATGGCGAGGTGGACGAGGCGAACTCGGCAATCGGCGTCGCCCTGGCACACGGCACCCTGCCGGAGCCGGTGGTGGCCGCGCTGGGCATCATCCAGAACGAGCTCTTCGACCTGGGGGCCGACCTGTCCAATCCGCTGGTGGCCCAGCCCGAATGGGAGCCGCTGCGGATCATCCAGCCGTCGATCGACCGGCTGGAGGCCTGGTGCGACGAGTTCGGTGAGTCGCTGCCCAAGCTGCGGTCCTTCATCCTGCCCGGCGGCACGCCCGCCGCCGCCCAGCTGCACGTCTGCCGCACCATCGTGCGCCGTGCCGAGCGCACCGCCTGGCTCGTGGCCGAGCAGTACGGCACCGAGGTCAGCGAGGATCCTGAGCAGGTGCCCGGCGGGGTCAACCCGCTGGCCATCAAGTACCTGAACCGGCTCTCCGACCTGCTGTTCATCATGAGCCGGGCGGCCAACGGCGATGCCGAGGTGCTCTGGGTGCCCGGTGGCGAGCGCAATCCCAGCGCCGCGGAAGAGGGCTGAGCGGGCTCAGGCCAGCCCGCTGTACCGGTCTCCCCCGGGCGGCGCGGCCTCCAGCCAGCTCATCAGCCCGGTCACGGACTGGGGGTTCATCGCCAGCTCCCAGATCACCGGCTCCCGGCCCTGGGTGGAACGCAGCCGGATGATCTGGTCGTCGCTGAACAACACCACGGCCTCGGACTCGTCGGGGCGTCGATGCCCCACCGAGGCGGTCAGGTCCCGCTCCAGGACCAGCTTGGGACGGGTGCTCAGGGAGAAGATCCGGAACCACTGCAACTCGTCGGCCTCATAGCGCGCGACGCCGGTGGCCCAGCCACCACTGGCCAGTTTCAGGGCGCAGTCGAAGACTCCCCCGCGCGTCGACAGCCAGCGGCGACGCACGTACAGACCGAGCAACGGCACCAGCAGGACCAACACGAGGACAAGTCCGGTCAGCTCCGCTGCCCCACTCCACCCCATGACGACAAAATACCTGATCAGCGCCCAATTGGCAGAAAAATGCGAGGCCCAACCGGAAACCGGTCGGGCCTCGCGCGGAGCAAGCGGGTCAGATGGCCTGCTTGCCCTTCAACTTTGCGGCAGCCTTGATCTGCGCCTGGGCCAGGTGGAGACGGTGGATCTCCTCATCGGTGGCCTCGCCCGCCTCATGCACGGCGCTCAGCTTGTCCACCTCCATCTGGGCTTCCTCGGTCGAGATCTCGTCGTACAACGAGGCCTTCTGGGCCACCAGGTTCACCTGGTTCTGGGCGACGGAGATGAACCCGCCGTCCAGCGCCACGATCTCCCGACGGCCATCCCCCGTGACGATCTCGGCGGCACACGGCACCAGGGCGGCGAGCAGCGGCTCGTGGTTCGGCAGGATGCCGATGTCGCCCTCCGTGGTACGCACGATCACGTTGGTGGCGGTGCCCTCCCAGACCTTGCGGTCTGCGGAGACAACCTCCACGCTCATGGGATCTGCCATGCTCAGTTGCCCTTCTGCAGGTCGTGCCACTGACGCTCGACGTCGTCCATGCCACCGACGTTGAAGAAGGCCTGCTCGGGGATGTGGTCCACATCGCCATTGCAGATCATCTTGAAGGACTCGATGGTGTCGGGCAGGTCCACGGTGGAACCCTCGATGCCGGTGAACTTGGTGGCCATGTAGGTGTTCTGGCTCAGGAACTGCTGGATGCGACGGGCGCGGTTGACAATGATCTTGTCCTCCTCGCTCAGCTCATCGACGCCGAGGATGGCGATGATGTCCTGGAGTTCCTTGTTGCGCTGCAGGATCTGCTTCACGCGCACCGCGGTGTCGTAGTGATCCTGGCCCACGTACTGCGGGTCGAGGATGCGCGAGGTGGAGGTCAGCGGATCCACGGCCGGGTACAGACCACGCGAGGCGATCTCACGGGAGAGCTCGGTGGTGGCATCCAGGTGCGCGAAGGTGGTGGCCGGGGCCGGGTCGGTGTAGTCGTCGGCGGGCACGTAGATCGCCTGCATGGAGGTGATCGAGTGGCCGCGGACGGAGGTGATCCGCTCCTGCAGCTGGCCCATCTCGTCCGCCAGGTTGGGCTGGTAGCCCACGGCCGACGGCATGCGACCCAGCAGGGTCGAGACCTCGGAGCCGGCCTGGGTGAACCGGAAGATGTTGTCGATGAACAGCAGCACGTCCTGGTTCTGCACATCACGGAAGTACTCCGCCATGGTCAGGGCGGACAGGGCGACGCGCAGACGGGTGCCCGGCGGCTCGTCCATCTGGCCGAAGACCAGGGCGGTGTCCTTGAACACGCCGGCCTCGTCCATCTCCATGATCAGGTCATTGCCCTCACGGGTGCGCTCACCCACGCCGGCGAACACCGAGGTGCCACCGAAGTTGTGGGCGATGCGGTAGATCATCTCCTGGATGAGCACCGTCTTGCCCACGCCGGCGCCACCGAACAGGCCGATCTTGCCACCCTGCACGTACGGGGTCAGCAGGTCCAGCACCTTGATGCCGGTGTGCAGCATCTCGGTCTTGGACTCGAGCTCGTCGAACTTGGGAGCCGGACGGTGGATGGGCCAGCGCTCGGTGATCTGCACGCCCTCGGCCGCCAGGTCCTGGTTCAGGCAGTCGCCGGTGACATTCCACACGCGACCCTTGGTGACGTCGCCGACGGGCACGGAGATCGGGGCGCCGGTGTCGTGCACCAGGTCACCGCGGCGCAGGCCGTCGGTGGGCTTCAGGGAGATGGCGCGCACGATGTTGTCGCCGACGTGCAGGGCGACCTCCAGAGTGAAGGTGCGCTGCTTCTTCTCGCCCTCGCCGCTGTCGATGTCATCGACGGTGACGGTCAGGGCGTTCATGATGTCCGGCATCGCGTCGACCGGGAACTCGACGTCGACGACGGGGCCGATGACCCGGGCAACACGGCCGGTGCCACCGGCGCGCTGCTCGGTGGTGGGATTGACAAGGGTGTCAGTCATTTTCGCTCTTCCTTGTTCACTCGGCCGCGGAGGCCTCGGTCAGTGCCGAGGCACCGCCGACGATTTCGGTGATTTCCTGGGTGATCTGTGCCTGACGCGCCTGGTTGATCTCGGTGGTGAGGCTGTTGATCAGTTGCTGCGCATTGTCCGTGGCGGACTTCATGGCCTTCTGCCGGCTGGCCAGCTCGGAGGCCGCCGATTCCAGCAGGTAGAACCAGATCCGGTTGCGGACATAGAGCCCGAGCAGCTGGTCGAGCACGGCTTCGGGATCGGGCTCGAAGGAGTACTCCAACTGGGCGTCGCCCAGATCGGCCTTCTCCGTGTCGGGCCCTTCCTCAACGACCTCGATCGGCAGCACGCGGCGCACGCGGGGCTCCTGCACCAGCATGGAGACCATGCGGGTGTAGACGGCGTAGATCTCGTCGGCGCCGCCCTCCTCGTAGGGCTTCAGGAAGCTCTCGAGGACGGCGTCGCTGATCACCGCGGCGTCTTCATAGGTCGGCGCATCGGTGTAGCCCTGCCAGTTCTCCTTCACGGGGATCTGGCGGAAGCCGAGGAAGTCATTGCCCTTGCGGCCGCTGACATACATCTCGACCTCGAGCCCCTCGGACTCCAGCTTCTCCTTCAGCCGGAGCGAGGCCTTGATCGCATTGGTGGAGTAGCCGCCGGCAAGCCCTCGGTCGGAGGTGAAAAGCACCACCGCGGCGCGTCGACGCTGCTCCGGTTCCTTCGTCAGCGGGTGGTCGATGTCGGTGTGGTTGGCCACGGTTCCCACCGCACGGTTCAGCACACTCGTGTACGGCAGAGCCGCGCGGGCCGCGCGGTCTGCCTTCACGATGCGTGAGGCCGCGATGAGCTCCATGGCCTTGGTGATCTTTTGGGTCGTGGCGACAGACGACTTGCGCTGTCGCAGTTCCCTCAGGCTGGCCGGCATCTACTCAGCTCCGCTTCACGACGATCTGCTCGTTGGAGACATCCTTCGCCGCCGCCGAGTCGTCCTCGCCCAGGCGCTTGCCGTCGGCGGTCCGGAATCCCTGCTTGAACTTCTTGATCTCGTCCTCGGCCGCCTTGGCGGTGTCGTCGTCGAACTTCTGGGTCTCGACGATGGTCTTGAGGATCGGGGTGTTCAGCCGCAGGTGCTCCAGCATCTCCTGCTCGAAGCGCAGCACGTCCTCCACCGGGACATCGTCGAACAGGCCCTTGGTGCCGGCCCAGACACTGACCACCTGGTCCTCGACGGCGTACGGGGAGCTGTTCTTCTGCCGCAGCAGCTCGGTGAGGCGCGCGCCCCGGTCCAGCTGGCGACGCGAAGTCTCGTCCAGGTCGGAAGCAAACATCGCGAAGGCCTGCATGTCCCGGTACTGGGCCAGGCTGATCTTCAGCGTGCCAGCCACGGACTTCATGGCCTTGATCTGTGCGGCGCCACCGACTCGGGAGACCGAGATGCCGACGTCCACGGCGGGACGCTGGTTGGCGTTGAACAGGTCCGACTGGAGGAAGATCTGACCGTCGGTGATGGAGATCACGTTGGTCGGGATGTAGGCCGAGACGTCATTGGCCTTCGTCTCGATGATCGGCAGACCGGTCATCGAGCCGCCGCCCAGCTCATCGGAGAGCTTGGCGCAGCGCTCCAGCAGGCGGCTGTGCAGGTAGAAGACGTCACCGGGGTAGGCCTCGCGGCCCGGCGGGCGACGCAGCAGCAGGGACATGGCACGGTAGGCCTCGGCCTGCTTGGTCAGGTCGTCGAAGACGATCAGGACGTGCTTGCCCTGGTACATCCAGTGCTGGCCGATGGCAGAACCGGCGTAGGGGGCGATGTACTTGAAGCCGGCGGCATCAGAGGCCGGGGCATGCACGATGGTGGTGTACTCCAGCGCGCCGGCCGCCTCCAGGGTGCCGCGAACCTCGGCAATGGTGGAACCCTTCTGACCGACGGCGACGTAGATGCAGCGGACCTGCTTCTTGGGGTCGCCCGACGCCCAGTTGTCCTTCTGGTTGATGATCGCGTCGATCGCAATGGCGGTCTTGCCGGTCTTGCGGTCGCCAATGATCAGCTGGCGCTGGCCGCGGCCGATCGGGATCATCGCGTCGATGGCCTTCAGGCCGGTCTGCAGCGGCTCGCGGACCTCCTGCCGGTCCATCACGCCGGCCGCCTGGAGCTCCAGGGCACGACGGCCCTCGAGGTTCTGGATCTCGCCCAGACCGTCGATCGGGTTGCCCATCGCGTCGACGGTGCGCCCGAGGTAGCCCTCGCCCACCGGGATGGAGAGGACCTCGCCGGTGCCGCGCACCTTGGAGCCCTCCTCGATGCCCTCGGAGTTGCCCAGGACCACGACGCCGATCTCGCGGGTGTCGAGGTTCAGCGCGATGCCCATGGTGCCGTTCTCGAACTTCAACAGCTCGTTGGCCATCACGGAGGGCAGACCCTCGACGCGGGCGATGCCGTCGCCGGAGGTGACCACGGTGCCGACCTCTTCGCGCTCGGCCGCCGCGGGGGTGTAGTTCTGGACAAAGGTATCCAGTGCGTCGCGGATCTCGTCCGGACGAATCGTCAGTTCCGCCATTGCGTCCCTACTCTTTCGATGTGCGCACCCGCAAGGGAGCGCTGGATTGTGTTGGCCCCGAGCTGCCCGTTAGGACAGCTGGCGGTGCACCTGCTCAAGTCGGTCGGCCACGGTGCCCTCGATGATCTCGTTGCCGAGCTCCACGCGGACACCACCCATCACCGACGGGTCGATGGTCAGCTGGATGTCGACGTCGCGACCATGGATCCGGGAGAGCGCGGAGCGCAGCCGGTTCTTCTGGTCCTCGTCCATCGGGCGGGCAACGGTCACCTTGGCGACATCACGGTTGCGCAGTTCGGCCGCCTCGTCGAGGTACTTCCCGACGGTCAGGTCGAAGGTACGTTCGCGTGCGCCGGCCGCCCGGGCGGCCAGGGCCTCGACCCAGCCGTGCGCCTTGCCCTCCAGCAGCCGGTGGACCAGCTGCTGACGCGCTTCGAGCGGGGTGCTGCGATTGGCCAGGGCCTCCCGCAGCTCGGGCGAGGACTCGACTGTCTTGCGGAAACTGAGCAGCTGCTCGGTCACCTCGTCCAGACAGCCGTTGTCCTGTGCCTGTCGCAGTTGTCCGCGCACGGCCTGACGCTCAAGTGCATCGGCCAGGCCGCGCCCGGAATTCCAGCGCTGGGCGACGGCCTGCTTGACGATCCAGATCGTCTGGCCGCCGACCTTGCCCTCGAGCAACCGCTCGGCCATCTGCTGACGCGCCTCGGCCGCGGTGGCCGGGTCGGTCAGGGCCCGCTTCAGTGCCGACTGGGAGTCGAGCACGTCCACGACCGCGAACAGCTCCCCCGGCGTGGCACCGTCGAAGGACTGGTCAGCAAGAGCATTGTCCAGATCGCTGCGCCGGGCCTGTTCGGTTGCAGTCAGGGTCATGCCTGCTGCCCCCCGGTGCGCGCGGGCTGGCTCTCGAGCTCGGCCAGGAAGCGGTCAACGGTCGCGCGGGCGCGCTGGTCGTCGTCCAGGGACTCGCCGACGATCCGGCCGGCCAAGGTGGTGGCCAGGCCACCGACATGGCTGGTGAGCTGGTTCATGGCCTGAGCGCGCTCGGCGGCAATCTGCGCCTGGGCGGACTCCATGATGCGGGCGGATTCCTTGGTGGCCTGGTCACGCATCTCCGCGAGGATCTGCGCGCCCTGGTTCTTGGCCTCTTCCCGAATCCGGGCCGCCTCGTCACGGGCCTCGGAGAGCTGGTTGGTGTACTGGTCCTTCGCCGCCTGGGCCTCGGCCTGGGCGCGCTCGGCACGCTCCAGGCCACCCGCGATGGCGTCGCTGCGCTCGGCGTACATCTTCTCGAAAGCGGGCACGACCCACTTCGCGAGAACGCCCCAGATCAGCAGGATGAGGACGAGCCCCACCAGTATCTCGGACATGTGGTGCGGAGCCAACGGTCCGAGATCCAGCTCCTGAGGCACCCACATGTTGGGCACCATGAGGGGGCTCACTTAAGGACGAACGCGAGGGCGATGCCGATGATGGCGAGCGCCTCGACAACGGCCATGCCGATGAAGGCGGTGCCCATCATCGCGCCCCGAGCCTCAGGCTGACGGGCGGTGCCGTTGATCACGGAGGCGAAGATCCAGGCCACACCGAGGGCGGGGCCGAGGGTCGCCAGCGCGTAGCCGATCATGTTGATCGAGCCGCCGATTTCCATGGGGGTCATTGCGTTTCCTTTCGGATGTTTTCTTCGGTGGTGAAGAAAGCTATGGGTTGGATCAGTGCTCGTCCGCGATGGACGAGCTCACGTACTGTGCCGTGAGAACTGTGAAGATGTAGGCCTGCAGCGCTCCGACGAAGAGCTCCAGGAAGAGGATGGCGAAGCTGAAGGCCAGGGAGACGCCGCCGGCGACACGGTGGATGACCGGGCCGTGGGTCAGCAGGTAGGCGCCGCCCACCACGAAGACCAGGACCACCAGGTGGCCGGCGAACATGTTGGCAAAGAGTCGCAGGGCCAGCGTGATCGGCCGGACGATGAAGTTGGAGAGGAACTCCAGCGGGATCAGCAGCGGCAGCAGGTAGCCGGGCGCACCCGGGGGAACCAGCGAGTGCTTCAGGTAGCCGCCGACGCCGTGCTTGGCGAAGCCGGCACCCATGTAGACCACCCAGGAGACGATCGCCAGCGCGTAGGCGTAGCCGATGTTGGAGAAGGTGGGCAGCATGGTGAAGAAGAACTCACCCATCCAGTTGTTCACCAGGATGAAGCTGAACAGCGCCAGCAGGTAGGGCAGGAACTTACGGTAGTCGTGCCCCAGAATGTCGCGCGCGACGCCATTGCGGATGAACTCGTAGAGGTACTCATGGAAGAACTGCCCCTTGGTGGGCTTGGTCTTGAGCCGACGCGAGGCCCACAGCCAGTAGCCAATCACCAACAGCGCGGCGATGATCGCCTGCATTGCCGGCTTGGTCAGCCAGCCGATACCGAAGTTGCCGTCGAACCAGAAGTCCTCGACGCTGGGCGACTTGTACCCGCCGCCGTGCTCCCCACCTTCGAGGGGGAACAGGTTCAACGGAACCAGGTTCAGCAGGTGCAGCATCACAGGTCATCTCCCTGGCAGGTTGTGTTCACTTCTGGCTCCCGTAGCGCTTGATGATCATGTACATACTGGCCAAGAGGCCACAGATGAGCCCGAGGGGCAACATCCACGTCTGATGGAGGTAGTTGGCACCGAGCCAACCGAGCCCGCCATAGAACAAGATTCCGGACAAGATGTAGCTCAGGATGAGCATGCCGTCCTCACCCGCGGGGCCACGCAGCTCGCTCTGCGTTCCGCCGGGATTGTTGGTGCCTCGCCGCTCGTCCATTCCGCTCAGCACGCTATCAGCCAAAAGCCTTGTGGTCACCTCAATCACCCAACTTCCGGAACGTGTCGAAATCCCGGTCGTACAGGAAGACCCGCTGGGTTGCATTCCTCAGGAAAATGCCCCCCAGCCAGCCCAGCAGGGCGGCGATTGCGCCGGCCAGGAAGGCACCCCGGATGAAGTAGCGTTCCAGTTCCGCCTGACGGGCCATCGCGAAGGCCAGCAGCAGCCCCAGCAGGGCGACGCGGGCCAGGTAGGAAGTCATCACCAGGACCATCGCGGTGCCATTGGCCAGCTCCCCGGCCAGCAGCTGGACGGCCTGTCCGGAGGCGAAGAAGACCACCACCAGGGCGGCGGCCACCGCGGCATTGGCGGCAGCGGTCCCACCCGAGATGATCGCGGCCCCGATGATGACCAGACCGGCCACCAGATGGGCCCCGAGCAGGGCCGTGCGCAACATGCCCAGACACAATGTCGCGCCTTGGCTGGGCTCGACGCGCTTGCGCGTCGTGGGCACCGCCAGGGTGGTCATCGTTGGCATCCTGTCAGCCGGCCGATGCCGGCGAAGAGCGTTTCGGAGATTGCTTGTGAAACCTAACACAATCGATCTCTTGACGTCAAGCTATCTCGGTGCGAGGAGGGCGGGGATGACGCACGGTCAGCCAGGTGGCCACCCCGATCAGCACCAGCAGGGTCAGTGCCACCCACCACCGTGGCCGGGTGCCGATGGCCACCACCCCGAAACTGATCAGCGCCGTCCACAGATACATCAGCAGGCAGACCCGCACCTGGGAATGGCCGCGTTGCAGCAGCCGGTGGTGCAGGTGCTGCTTGTCCGCCACGAACCACCAGGTGCCGGCCATGGTGCGTCGGGCATAGGCCAGCACCAGGTCCAGGAAGGGCAGTGCCATGATGGCGAAGGGCAGGATGATCGGCAGATAGCTGGGCAGCAGCCCTCCCCCACTGGCGCTCAGCGCGGCGGAGTCGATCTGGCCGGTCAGGGAGATGGTGGAGGCCGCCAGCAGCAGCCCGAGCAGCATGGCGCCGGAGTCCCCCATGAACATCCGGGCTGGGAAGAAGTTGTGCGGCAGGAAGCCCAGGCAGATCCCACCGATCGCCACCGTGACCAGGCTCGCGGTGGTGGCCAGCACCAGGTCCTGCTCATGGGCCAGCAGGTAGGTGTAGCTGAAGAAGGCCATCGCGCCAATCGCCACCACCCCGCTGGCCAGGCCGTCCAGCCCGTCGACGAAGTTGATGGCGTTCACACACAGGAAAATGAAGATCACCGTGATCAGGATGGAGGTGGCATCGTCCAGCACGATGATCCGGTTGGGCAGCGCGATCCACAGCATCCGCACGCCGTTGAGCACCACGATCCCGGCGCTGAGCACCTGACCGGCGGCCTTGACCATGGCGGGCAGGTCCAGCATGTCGTCGAGCACCCCGACCGAGCAGATCACCGCTCCGGCCATCAGGATCACCGCGGAGTCGTGCGTCACCACGGCATGCCTGCCCAGGAAGGGCAGTTGGGCGGCCAGCAGCAGGGCGGCCGCGGCGCCACCGAGCATCGCGATCCCCCCGAAATAGGGAATGGGGATGGCATGCACGTCGCGCTCGCGCACCTTGGCGACCGCACCGGTGCGCAGCGCCAGACGTCGACACAGGCCCGCCAGCAGGTAGGTGGTGGCGAAGGCGGTCAGCAGCACCAGGCCGTATTCGCGCATCAGTCGGAGGCGGGCTTGTCGGTGGCTTCCGGCTGGGGCTCGTCGGGCTGGGGCTCGTCGGGCTGGGGCTCGTCGGGCTGGGGCTCGTCGGGCCAGACGACGAAGGGGTCCACCTCGCGCAATTGCTCGATGCCGATCGCCCCCATCCGGACCACCTTGCCCAGGGACTCGCTCACGAAGTCGATGATGGTCGACGGGGTGTTGCCCGGGGTGGGGCCGGCGTCCAGGTAGACGGGAACGCTGTTGCCCAGCTGGGCGATGGCCTCGTCGATGTCGGTGGACGCGTCCTGGCCGGAGACATTGGCGGAGCTGACGGCCAGTGGCCCGGTGCGGCGCAGCAGGTCCCGGGTGAAGTCATGGTCCGGAACCCGCACCGCGATGGTCCCGCGGGTCTCCCCCAGGTCCATCCGCAGGTGCGGCTGCGCGGGCACGATCAGGGTCAGCGCGCCGGGCCAGAAGGCCTCGGCCAGCCGCAGGGCGTGCGACGGCAGGTCGTCGGCCAGCGCCTCCAGCATCCCGGACTCGGCCACCAGCACCGGCGGCGGCATGTCCCGGCCGCGCCGCTTGGCATCCAGCAGGCCCTGCACCGCGTCGGCGGAGAAGGCATTGGCACCGATCCCGTAGACCGTGTCGGTGGGCAGGACGATGCACTCCCCCGCAGCAATCGCGGCCTGGGCGGCGGCCAGCGCCTCGGAGGTCTGGCTGTCGACGTCGTAACGCCGCCAGGTCTGCTCGGGCTCTTCGACGGACTCACTCACCCGTACATCCTGCCACGCCGGAGCCACTGCGCTGGGCCGTCACGAAGCGTGGCCGGCCGGTCAGGTCGGGCAGGTCCCGGACCTGGCCGAAGGCGCCGGTCTGGACGAAGACCTCGGGGGCGCTGTGGTGCTGCACCTCGGCGTGCTCGCTGCAGGCCCAGCCGCCGGGGCGCAGCAGTCGCGCGGCCACCGCGGCCACCACCCGGGTGGCGTCCAGCCCGTCGTCGCCGGACCACAGGGCCAGGGCCGGATCATGGTCCCGGACCTCGGCCGTGACGGATTCCCAGGCGTCCAGCGGGATGTAGGGCGGGTTGGCGATCACCAGGTCGGCCGTCCCGTCCAGGTCGCGGAAGGCGTCGGCCATGTCCCCCTGGCGCAGCTCCACCCCGGTGTCGGCCAGATTGCGTCGGGCCCAGTCATGGGCGGTCTCGTCCAGCTCGACGGCATACTGCCGGGCCCCCGGGTGCTCGGCGGCAATTGCCTTGCTGATGGCGCCGGATCCGGCACACAGCTCCACCACCACCGGCTCCGGCAGACCGGCCAGCCGCTCCAGCGCCCAGCCGGTCATCACCTCGGTCTCGGGCCGGGGCACGAAGACGCCCGGCCCCACCGCCAGCCGCACGGTGCGGAACCAGGCCTCGCCGGTCAGGTGCTGCACCGGGATGCCCGTGGTGCGGCGGGCCACCAGGTGCTGGAAGTGTTCGGCCTGCTCGGCCGTGGCGTCCGGGGCCAGGACCAGCCGGCCGGGCTCGGTGCCCATCACGTGGCTGAGCAGGGTGCGCGCCTCGGCCGCGGGCGACGGCGAGCCGGCCCGGGCCAGGTCGGCGGTGCCCCGGCGGAGCAGCTCCCGCACCGGGGTGCGGGTCACTGGCCCACCTGCTGCAGGCGCTCGGCCAGGTCGGCGGCCTGCAAGGCCTCCACCAGCGGGCCCAGGTCGCCATTGAGCACCGCGTCCAGGTTGTGCGCCTTGAAGCCGATCCGGTGGTCGGCAATCCGGTTCTCCGGGAAGTTGTAGGTGCGGATCCGCTCGCTGCGGTCCACGGTGCGCACCTGGGAGTGACGGGCCTCGGAGGCGTCGCTGGCGGCCTGTTCCTCGGCCAGCGCCACCAGCCGGGAGCGCAGGATCCGCATGGCCTGCTCCTTGTTCTGCAGTTGGGAGCGCTCGTTCTGGCAGGTGACCACCACGCCGGTGGGCAGGTGGGTGATCCGGACGGCCGAGTCGGTGGTGTTCACGCCCTGGCCGCCCTTGCCGGAGGATCGGTAGACGTCGATGCGCAGGTCATCCTCGTTGACCTGCACCTCGTCGTCGTCCTCGACGTCGGGCATCACCAGCACGCCCGCGGCCGAGGTGTGGATCCGGCCCTGGCTCTCGGTGACCGGCACCCGCTGCACCCGGTGCACCCCGCCCTCGAACTTGAGGGCGCCGTAGGGGGTCTGTTCCGCGGTGCCGGGGGCCTTCACCGCGACGGTGACGCTCTTGTAGCCGCCCAGGTCGGTGGTCTGCTCGTCCAGCACCTCCACCTTCCAGCCCAGGTGTTCCGCGTAGCGGGAGTACATCCGCAGCAGGTCGCCGGCAAACAGGGCGGACTCCTCGCCGCCCTCGCCGGACTTGATCTCCAGCAGGGCGTCCAGGCTGTCGTGCGGGTCCCGGGGGGCCAGCAGCCTCTCCAGCCGGGCCGCCACCTGCTCCCGGCGGGCCGCCAGCTCGGTGGCCTCGGCGGCGAAGGCCGGGTCCTCGTCGGCCAGCTCGGTGGCCGCGGCCAGGTCATCGGTCAGCTGTTCGTGTTCGGCCAGCGCCTTCACGATGGGGGTGAGTTCGGCATAGCGTCGGCCCACCTTGCGCGAACGGGCCAGGTCCGCGTGCAGCGCGGGGTCTGCCATCTGCTCTTCCAGGCTGGCGAACTCCGCCCGCAGCGGTTCGGCCTTGTCGAACATGGTGGCTCCTTGCGCCGGCGTGGTGGGGACCTGGTGGGACAGAAAAGACGAGCGCCGGGGGCAGGATCTCCTGCCGCCCAGCGCTCGTCGTGGAAGTTACTTCTTCTTGGCGTACCGACGCTCGAAGCGGGCCACGCGGCCACCGGTGTCGAGGATCTTCTGCTTGCCCGTGTAGAAGGGGTGGCAGGCGGCGCACACGTCGGCGTTCAGCGTGCCCGACTTGTTGGTGCTCTTGGTGGTGAACGTGTTGCCACAGGTGCAGTGCACCGTGGTCTCCACGTAGTCCGGGTGGATACCCTGCTTCATGTCATGTCTCCTAGCTGATGGTTGCACCGGGTCGTCCTGACATGGATTGCGGACGTGAACCGGCACCGACGCACTACTCTACGGCCTTTGCTGCTCCAACCCCAAACCGATCCTGGGTGCTCCCGGGCCTCGACCGGCTCGGCCACCGTTGGTTGGGTCGGCGCGGGGGTCCGAGGGGTCGTCCCCCCTCGCTCCATCTTCCGAACTCTGCGTGCCCGTGAGCGACGCAGGAGCGAACGGTGAACGCACGCAGAGCGCGGGGGTCCGAGGGGGTCGTCCCCCTCGCCTGTTACTCGGACGGCGTGGTCTTGGAGATCTGGACGAGGAATTCGCCATTGCTCTGGGACTTGCGCATCTGCTTGAGCAGCATCTCCAGCGCCTGCTGGTCATCCATGCCGGACAGCACCCGGCGCAGCTTCCAGATGATCGCCAGTTCCTCGCGGCCCAGCAGCAGCTCCTCGCGGCGGGTGCCGGAGGCGTCGACGTCGATGGCGGGGAAGATCCGCTTGTCGGCGAGGTTGCGCTTGAGCCGCAGCTCCATGTTGCCGGTGCCCTTGAACTCCTCGAAGATCACTTCGTCCATCTTGGAGCCGGTCTCGATCAGGGCGGTGGCCAGGATGGTCAGCGAGCCGCCGTTCTCGATGTTGCGGGCGGCGCCGAAGAACTTCTTCGGCGGGTAGAGGGCCGCGGAGTCGACGCCGCCGGACAGGATCCGGCCGGACGCGGGGGCGGCCAGGTTGTAGGCGCGGCCCAGCCGGGTGATGCCGTCCAGCAGGACGACGACGTCGTGGCCGAGCTCCACCAGGCGCTTGGCCCGCTCGATCGCCAGCTCGCTGATGGTGGTGTGGTCGTCGGCGGGGCGGTCGAAGGTGGAGGCGATGACCTCGCCGGAGACGGTCCGCTGGAAGTCGGTGACCTCCTCGGGGCGCTCGTCGACGAGGACCACCATCAGGTGCACCTCGGGGTTGTTGGCGGTGATGGCATTGGCGATGTTCTGCATGATCATCGTCTTGCCGGCCTTGGGCGGGGAGACGATCAGGCCGCGCTGGCCCTTGCCGATCGGGCTGACCAGGTCGATGATCCGGCCGGTCATGTTGGTGGCGGTGGTCTCCAGCCGCAGCCGCTCCTGCGGGTAGAGCGGGGTGAGCTTGTTGAAGTCGGGCCGGTTCTTGGCCAGCTCCGGGTCGGCGCCGTTGACGGTGTCCAGCCGAACCAGGGGGTTGAACTTCTCCTTGCGCTCCCCCTCCTTCTGCTGCCGGATGGCGCCGGTGATCACGTCGCCGCGACGCAGGCCGTTCTTGCGCACCATGGAGAGCGAGACGTAGGCGTCGTTGTTGCCGGGCAGGTAGCCGGAGGTGCGGACGAAGGCGTAGTTGTCCAGCACGTCCAGGATGCCGCCGACGTTCAGCAGGACGTCGTCCTCGCTGATCACCGGCTCGTTCTCGTAGCGGTCGATCGCCTGGTTGCCGCCGCCCCGGTTGCGCCGGTTGCCGCGGTCGCGCTGGCGGCGACGACGGCCGCGCCGGCCACCGCCGGAGTTGTCGTCGTCGTAGTCGCGCTGGTTGTTCTGGTTGCCCTGATTGTTCTGGTTCTGGCCGTTGCCACCGCTGTTGCCGCCGCCCCGGTTCTGGGACTGGCTGTTCTGGCCCTGGTTGTTCTGACCCTGGCCGCCGCCCTGTTCGTTCTGGGCGGGCTGGTTCTGGGACTGCTGGTTCTGCCCGTCGCCCTGCTCGGACTGGCCGGAGTTGCGACGACGACGCTGCCGCCCGCTCTGGTTGCTGAGCTCGGCCAGCCGGGCGCCCACCTCGGCGCCGACGTCGGGCTCCCCGGTGGCCTGTCGACGCTCCTGCCGGGGTGCCTCCTGCGCGGGCTCCTGCTTGGCGCTCTCCTGCCGCGGGGCCTCCTGCTTGCCCTGGGCGGGCGCCTCGTTCTGGGGCGCCTGCTCGGGCTGCGCGGCCCGACGGGTGCGGGCGGCCGCCTTCTTGGCGGGCGCGGCGGAGGCCTGGCCACCGCCGGAGATGGCGGCCACCAGATCGGCCTTCTTCAGGCCGGTGGTCTTGATCCCCATGGAGGAGGCCATGGCCTTCAGCTCGGGCAGCTTCTTGGCGGCCAACCCGGCACTGGAGGTCTGGGTTTCAGTCACTCGAAAGTCCTTTCGCGAACCGGGCGCGGGATGGAAGTGGCAGCACAGTGCATGCCGGCATCGCCCGTATTCGATTTCAGGTCATGGCCCGAACTGTCCGGAGGGCATCGCAGAAAAGCCAAGACTGCTGGCAAGAATGTGGGATGCAGTGGTCTCCGGCCCACAACCGGGGTCGGGAGGCACCTGACCTGACAGGTGCGGACGTCCCCGCAACTCGGCGGGCGTCCTGAGAAAAAGGGTAGCACCCCCGCGGGGCGAGCCTCCAAACCGGGCCGGCAACACGCGGGTCAGCCGACCAGTTCCACTCCCCCGGCCAGCGCCAGGTCATGCCGGACGAAGCCCTCGTCCGAGACCCCGTCCGCGGCGGCCAGCTGCTGGGTGGTGCCCAGGGCGAGCACCGTCGGCCCGGCCCCGGAGACAACGGCGGCCACCCCGGCCGCCCGGAGGCGGGCCACCAGGTCCGCCGAGGGTGGCATCAGTGGCGCCCGCTGGTCCTGGTGCAGTCGGTCCCGGGTGGCGGGCAGCAGCCGGCCGACGTCGTTGGTCAGGGCGTGCACCAGCAGGGCGGAGCAAGTGGCCTGGGCGACGGCGTCGGTGCGCTTGACCAGTTCCGGCAGCACCTCGCGCGCCCCCGCGGTGGGCACCCGGAAGTCGGGCACCCAGGCGATGGCCCGCAGCCCCTCGGCCGCCGGCAGCTGAACCACCTCGACCTGGCCGTCGCTCATCCAGGCCAGCACGATTCCGCCCAGCACCGCGGCGCAGGCATTGTCCGGGTGGCCCTCGGCGAGGCTGCTCAGCCGGCAGGCCCAGGCCACGTCGAGCGGTTCGCCGGGACGGGCCAGCCCCCAGGCCAGCGCCAGACCGGCGACGATGGCCGCTGCGGAGGATCCCAGGCCGCGGCTGTGCGGGATCACATTGTGGGCACGCAGCCGCAGGCCGGGAGCCTCGGCCGCCAGGTCGGCCAGCCCGGCCCGCAGGGTGGCCACCACCAGGTGGGACTCGTCGCGCGGCACCTCGTCGGCGCCGCAGCCGGACAGCTGCAGGTCCAGCCCCGCGGGCAGCACCTCGGCGGAGAGCTCGTCGTACATGGCCAGGGCCAGGCCCATGCAGTCGAAGCCGGGGCCGAGGTTGGCGCTGGTGGCCGGCACCCGCACGGCGGCGGTGCAGCCCGCGTCGAGCCGGCCGGTCACAGCCCCTCGACCCGGATGACGGAGAGCTCACCGCGGGTGAACGGGCGGCCCTCCAGCTCCCGGACCACGGCCTGCAGGTCCTCCTCGCGGGCGCAATGGGTCATCAGCGCCAGCACCGCCACCTTCTCCCCGTCGGGGCCGGGCTCGGCGCTGGACTGGTCGACGGTCTGCACCGAGACATTGTGGCCGGCGAAGACGGCGGCCGCGGCGGCCAGCACCCCGGGCTCGTCCACCACGCTGGCGCGGACCAGGTAGCGGGTGACGATCTGGCCCATCGGGGTGATCTCCCGCTCGGCGTAGACGGTCTCGCCCGGCCCGGCCACCCCGCGGACCCGGTTGCGGGCCACGGTGACCAGGTCACCCATCACGGCCGACGCGGTGGGCGAGCCGCCCGCGCCCGGGCCCATGAACATCAGCCGACCGGCCTCCCGGCTCTCCACGAAGATGGCGTTGTAGGCGCCGCCCACGGTGGCCAGCGGGTGCCCGGCGGGCAGCATCACCGGGTGGACCCGCACGCTCACCCGGCCCTGGTCGTCGGCGCCCAGGATGGCCAGCATCTTCACCACACAGCCCAGCTTGTGGGCGGCGGCGATGTCGGCGCTGGTGACCCCGGTGATGCCCTCGCGGTAGACGTCGGCGCCCCGGACCCGGGTGTGGAAGGCCAGGGTGGCCATGATGGCGGCCTTCGCCGCGGCGTCGTAGCCCTCGATGTCGGCGGTCGGGTCGGCCTCGGCGTAGCCCAGCTCCTGGGCCTGCTTCAGGGCGTCGTCGAAGTCGGCGCCGGTGGTGGTCATCTGGTCCAGGATGTAGTTGGTGGTGCCGTTGACGATCCCCATGACGGTGGTGATCTCGTCACCCACCAGGGACTCCCGCAGCGGGCGCACGATCGGGATGGCCC
Source organism: Luteococcus sp. H101 (assembly GCF_038433155.1). Lineage (NCBI taxonomy): Bacteria > Bacillati > Actinomycetota > Actinomycetes > Propionibacteriales > Propionibacteriaceae > Luteococcus > Luteococcus sp. H101. The sequence goes on along the minus strand of NZ_JBCDMW010000020.1, from coordinate 26,830 downwards.
CGGCCACCGCGGCCTCGTAGTAGAGGTCAACCCCGTGCTGCTCGGCGGCGCGGAAGAGGGACTCGGTGTCCTCGGCCAGCAGGGCCTTGTTGGCGGTGACCACGCTGGCTCCGTGCTGGATGGCGGTCAGGATCAGCTGGCGGGTGGGTTCGATCCCGCCCACCACCTCCACCACGACGTCCAGGTCGTCGCGGCTGACCAGCGCCATCGCGTCGGTGGTGAACAGCTGCGGGTCCAGCCCGCCGAAGTCCCGGTCCAGGGTGCGCACGGCAATCCCGGCCAGCTCGATCCGTCGGCCGATCCGGTTGGTCAGGTCATCGCTCTGCTCGGTGATCAGCCGGGCCACCTGGCTGCCCACCACCCCACAGCCCAACAGGGCAACCTTCAGGGGCGGCAGCTTGGCGGGATCTGCGGGTGTGAGCCGGTTCATGATGGTCCTTCATGGGTCGTGGCGGCCGGTGGTGCCGGCCGGAGCGGTCTGGGGGCCGATGGTCTGGGAGGGTGGCGGTCAGCAGCCGACGTCGAGGCGCATCAGGTCCTCGAGGCTCTCACGCCGCAGCAGGGTGCTGAGCTGGCCGTCGCGCACGGCCACCACCGGGGGCTTGGTCAACATGTTGTAGTTGCTGGCCATCGCCCGGGAGTAGGCACCGGAGGCGGGCACGGCCAGCAGGTCCCCGGGGCGGATGTCGGCAGGCAGGAAGACGTCGCGGACCAGGATGTCACCACCCTCGCAGTGCTTGCCCACCACCCGGCAGAGCACCGGCTCGGCGGCCGAGGTCCGCGAGACCACCGCCGCGGAGTACTCGGCGGCGTACAGCGCGGGCCGGATGTTGTCACTCATCCCGCCGTCGACGCTGACGTAGACCCGGTTCTGCCCGCCGTCCACGTCCACCACCTTCACGGTGCCGACGGTGTAGAGGGCCAGGGTGGTGGGGCCGCTGATCGCGCGGCCGGGCTCGATGCTGATCTGGGGCACGGCGATGTTGTAGCCGCGGGCCTCGTGCTCGACGATCTCCCGCAGGCTGGTGGCCAGGGCGTCCGGCGTTGCCGGGGTGTCGGCGTGGGTGTAGGCGATGCCGAAGCCACCGCCCAGGTCCAGCTCCGGCAGTTCGGTGCCGGTGGCGGCGGCGAACTGGGCCAGCAGCTTCATGGTGCGTCGGGCGGCCACCTCGAAGCCGTGGGTGTCGAAGATCTGGGAGCCGATGTGGGAGTGGATGCCCAACAGCTCCATCTGGGGGCTGTAGTGGCAGCGCACCATAGCCACCATGGCCTGGCCATTGGTGATGCTGAAACCGAACTTCTGGTCCTCGTGCGCGGTGGCGATGTACTCGTGGGTGTGCGCCTCGACGCCGGTGGTGACCCGCACCATCACCCGGGCGGTCCAGTCATTGGCGGTGCACAGCTCTTCGATCCGGCCGATCTCGTCCAGCGAGTCGACGATGATCCGCCCCACCCCGCTGGACAGGGCGTAGTGCAGTTCCTCGACGGACTTGTTGTTGCCGTGCAGCCCGATCCGGGCCGGGTCCATCCCGCCGGCCAGGGCGACGGCCAGCTCTCCCCCGCTGCACACGTCGAGGTAGAGGTCCTCCTCGTGGATCCACCGGGCCACCGAGCGGGTCAGGAAGCTCTTGCCGGCGTAGTACACCTGCCAGCCGGAGAAGGCGTCGCGGAAGGCGCGGGCCCGCTCCCGGAAGTCCTGTTCATCCACCACATAGGCGGGTGTGCCCACCTCTTCGGCGATCTGCTTGACGCCCAACCCGGCCACGGTCACCTCGCCGTCGGCGGCGCGCTGCACGTGACTGCTCCACAGGGCGCGGTCCAGCTCATTGACGTCGGTGGGACGGTTCAGCCACTGCGGGCCGGCGGCGGTGGCGTCGGCATGGATGGAGCCGGCCACATGGGTGTGCGTCATGCCCCCGATCCTTCCAGACTTGGGCGCACCCGGGCCAACGCGTATCAGCCGGTGGTCGAAGACCCCCGCAAAGGTCTGCTATGGTGTTCCACGCCCCTTCGGGGGTTGGCCCCCGTAGCTCAGGGGATAGAGCACCGCCCTCCGGAGGCGGGAGCGCAGGTTCGAATCCTGCCGGGGGCGCCAGCAGCACCGCTGCGTTCGCACTTTGCCGGGCCGACAGGGACGAGATGACCGAGACCAAGAGTCCAGCCCGGTTCTACACCCCGTCGAGCCCCTGGCGCTCGTGGTGGGACTCCGAGAAGCTCAACGACGCCCGCCTGATGAAAAAGGTGTGGCTGGTCAGCCGGCTGGTGCTCTTCCTGGAGTGGGCGGCGATGCTGTTCACTCTGGGTGACACCCGCTACTACTACGAGAACATCTCCCGGATGGGCGTCAACGGCCCCGAGGCGACGATGATCGAGTACCCCACCCCGGTGCTGTGGCTGCTCAAGATCCCGGATCTGGTGACCTTCGGCCACCGCTGGGTCTACGTGGCGGGCTTCTTCGGCCTGATGTTCCTGCTGGACGCCGCCTTCACCTGGACGCTGTGGCACGACGGCGGGCGGCTGCGCGGCAAGGCGGTGGCCTTCTGGTCCGCCTTCGTCCCGCTGGTGGGCACCACCGTGTACCTGCGCTTCGACATCATCACCGCGGTACTGGCCGGCTGGGCCCTGCTGCTGCTGCGCAAGCGGCAACCGCTGGCCTCGGGTGCCATGATCGGCATCGGCGCGGCCATCAAGCTGTGGCCCGCCCTGCTCTGGCCGGCCCTGCTGGGCGACCGGGAACACGGGGACGTGCGCCGCAACCGCTGGCTCACCAGCCTGGGTTTCTGGGGCGCCGGTGGCCTGCTGGCGCTGGCCAGCCTGGTCTGGGCCGGCTGGGACCGGCTGGTCTCCCCGCTGGGCTGGCAGGGTGAGCGTGGCCTGCAGATCGAGAGCGTCTGGGCCACCATCCCGATGCTGCAGCGCATGATGGACCCGCACAGCTACTGGGTGGCGGTCAGTGAGTTCAACGCTTGGGAGATCTCCGGGCCCGGCACCAAGCTCTTCTTCGACCTGGCGGGCGCCGCCACCGCCGTCGGCATGCTGGCCGCGGTGGGCTGCTACCTGCTGTGGCTGCGCCGCGGAGACCAGCGGCTGATCGAGGGAGCGGCCCTGATGCTGCTGGTGATCTTCGTGATGATCGTCACGAACAAGACCTTCAGCCCGCAGTACATCATCTGGGTGGGTGGCCCGCTGGCCGCCGGCTGGGCCATGGCCAGCGAGAACCCCAGGGGCAGCTACCGCGCCCGCTCCGACGAGCACACCCTGGCCGAGATCAGCGAGTGGACCCTGCTGGTCACCCTGCTGACCCAGGTGGTCTACCCGATTGGTTATGCCTCCCTGGTGGGCCATCGCCCGGGCATGCACGGGGCCACCCTGGTGCTGGCCGCCCGCAACCTGGTCCTGTGCTGGGTACTGTTCAAGGTGGCCGCCTGGGTGTGGAGTTTCCTGCACCCGCGCCAGATCGAGGCCACCCGCCTGGCCTCGGACCGCGAGTCCCACTGAAACGGAGCACCGTGAGCCACCCCTCCCCCAGCGCCCCCCGCTCGATCCTGACGGACCGCTTCCGGAGCGTCGTGGTGGGCAATCCGCTGCCCTGGGTGGTGCTCTGGGTGATCAGCCGGGCCTGGATGCTGCACCAGTGGGCCACCGACTACACCTTCATCATCAACGACGTGCGCTACTACTTCAGCCAGCTGCAGCGCACCGACGACTACCTCACCGTGCTGCGGGAGTACCCGATGCCGGTGGTCTGGCTGCTGGACGCGCTGCGCATCCCGATCGACGACGACGTCTCCCTCTACTGCGTGCTGTTCGCCCTGCTGATGGCGGTGCTGGACGCCGGCTTCGCCATCTGGCTGTGGCAGTCGCACTCCCGCGTCGCGGCCATCTACTGGATGGTGTTCACCTTCTGCATGGGCCCCCTGATCTGGTTCCGCTATGACCTGCTGGCGGGCGTCGTGGTGGGCGCCGCGGTCTTCCAGATGGCACGCAATCCCCGGCTCAGCGGAGCCCTGATGGCGCTGGGCGCCGGCATCAAGCTCTGGCCGGCGCTGCTGCTGGCGCCGCTGCTGGGCCGCGACCGGCCGGCCCGCGGGCGGACGCTGGCCTTCGGCCTGACCGGCCTGGGGCTGGCCACCGCCTCCCTGCTGGTGGCGGGGCCCGCGCGGCTGATCTCCCCGATCACCTGGCAGTCCGGCCGGGGGCTGCAGATCGAGAGCCCCTGGGCCAGCGTGCCGATGTACCTGCGGGCCTTCGGCGCGGCGGAACGCCAGGCCGGCAATGCCGCGCTGCGCTGGGATGTCCGCATGTCCCCCTACAACGCCTTCGAGGTCTTCGGGCCCGGCGTTGAAGACCTGCTGACGGCCTCCTCGGTGGCCATGGCGCTGGGTGTGCTCTACGCCGGTTGGGTGGCCATGCGGATGCTGCGGGTGGCGGCCCCGGCGCCGCTGCGGGCGCTGGCCTGTCTGTCGATCGTCCTGGTCATGCTGAGCGCGAACAAGACCCTGAGCCCGCAGTACGTGGTGTGGCTGGGGGCGGTCACCGCCGCCTGGTTGGGCCTGGCGCCCCGGGGGACGGAACGGGCCCGGGCGGCCATGGTGGCCAGCGCCGGGCTGCTGATCGCCCTGGCCACCCAGTACGTGTACCCCAACCACTACCTCGGCCTGATCACGCCCCAGCACGCCGAGAGCACCGTCACGGCCGTGCTGGTGGCCCGCAACCTGTGCCTGGCCGGACTCACCCTGTTGACGGTCTGGTGGACTGTTGAACGATTGATTTCTCGTCGGTTTGCCCAAGCCACCCGGGTAACGGATAACATCGCACCCAGGTAGGCACAGGGGCCTGCCGCAGGCCAACTCACACCGGAAGAAGGCGATGGTGGCCCGGGCCACCGATATACACATGTCCCACAATGACTCCTCCAGTGACTTCGGCGCCAACGACTGGCTGATCGAGGAAATGTACGAGCAGTACAAGACCGATCCGAGCAGCGTGGACGCCACGTGGGCTGCCTACTTTGAGAAGAATGCACCCGCGTCGGCTCCCACCCAGAGCGCCCCCGCCCCCAAGGCCGAGCCGGCCAAGGCTCCGGCCCCGCAGGCCCAGGCCCCGGCCGCCCCGGCTACTGCCCAGAAGGCCCCCGAGAAGGCTCCCCAGACGGCGCCCGCCAAGGAGCAGCCGGCCAAGGCGGCCGCCACCAAGGTGGAGGCCCGCGAGGTGCGCTCCGAGACCCCGGCCACGCCCGGTCACGCGTCGGGCCTGAGCGCGAATGCGCCCAACCCGGCCAACCGCCCCAAGGTGGAGGCCAAGGAGCCGAAGCACACCGTGATGAAGGGCGTGCCGATGCGGACGGCCAAGGCCATGGACGCCTCGCTGTCCATGCCGGTGGCCACCACGGTGCGGTCGGTCCCGATGAAGCTGGTGATTGACCAGCGCACGGTGATCAACAACTTCCTCAAGCGCTCCAAGGGCGGCAAGGTCAGCTTCACCCACATCATCGGCTTCGCGATGGTGCAGGCCCTCAAGGCCATCCCCGCCATGAACAATGCCTATGGCGAGGAGAACGGCAAGCCCGTCCTGATCGAGAACCCGTCGATCAACATCGGTCTGGCCATGGACCTGGTCAAGCCCGACGGCACCCGCAACCTGGTAGTGCCCGCTATCAAGGGCTGCGAGGAACTGGACTTCATGCAGTTCTGGGCCGCCTACGAGGAGGTCGTGAAGAAGGGCCGCACCGGCAAGCTCGGCGTGGAGGACTTCCAAGGCGTCACCGCCTCCCTGACCAACCCCGGCGGTCTGGGCACCAACCACTCGGTGCCCCGCCTGATGAATGGCCAGGGCGTCATCGTCGGGGTCGGCTCCATCGACTACCCGCCGGAATTCCAGGGCACCTCGGAGAGCAGGATCAACGAGCTGGGCGTCAGCAAGATCACCACGCTGACCTCCACCTATGACCACCGCGTGATCCAGGGCGCGCAGTCGGGCGAGTTCCTGCGCAAGATGCACCAGCTGCTGCTGGGTGAGGACGGCTTCTACGACCAGATCTTCGAGAGCCTGCGCATCCCCTACCCGCCGCTGCGCTGGGACACCGACGTCAGTGCCCACCGCTACAGCCAGGTGCCCAAGGAGGCCCGGGTCGTCGAGCTGATCCAGGCCTACCGCAGTCTGGGCCACCTGATGGCCGACACCGACCCGCTGGAGTACCGCACCCGCACCCACCCCGAGCTGGAGCTGGAGACCCACGGCCTCACGGTCTGGGACCTGGACCGGGAGTTCGCCGTCGGCACCTTCGCCGGGCAGAAGCGCAGCTACATGACCCTGCGCGAGATCCTGGACATCCTGCGGGACTCCTACTGCCACACCATGGGCATCGAGTACATGCACATCTCCGACCCGGACCAGCGGGCCTGGTTCCAGGACAAGTTCGAGAAGCCGCACACCACGCTGCCGCGCGAGGAACACCTGCGGATCCTGGACAAGCTGAACGAGGCGGAGATCTTCGAGACCTTCCTGCAGACCAAGTTCGTCGGGCAGAAGCGGTTCAGCCTGGAGGGTGGCGAGTCCACCATCGTGCTGCTGGACGAGATCTGCGAGCTGGCCGCGGACAATGCGCTGGAGGAGGTCTGCATCGGCATGCCGCACCGCGGCCGGCTGAACGTGCTGGCCAACATTGCCGGCAAGAGCTACGGCCAGATCTTCCGCGAGTTCGAGGGCAACATCGGCGTCGCCGGTGGCCAGGGTTCGGGCGACGTTAAGTACCACCTGGGCGCGGAGGGCAAGTTCTCCGCCGCCAGCGGCGCCACCATCCGCACCTCGGTGGCCGCCAACCCGTCGCACCTGGAGACCGTGGACCCGGTGCTGGAGGGCATCACCCGCGCCAAGCTGGACCGGCTGCCGGGCGCGCTCAACGGCGGCGAGGGCTACCCCGTGCTGCCGATCCTGCTGCACGGCGACGCGGCCTTCAGCGGCCAGGGTGTGGTCTACGAGGTGCTGCAGATGAGCCAGCTGCGCGGCTACCGCGTGGGCGGCACGGTACACGTCGTGGTCAACAACCAGGTGGGCTTCACCACCTCCCCGGTGGAGTCCCGCTCCAGCGTCTACTGCACCGACGTGGCCAAGGTGATCCAGGCCCCCGTGATCCATGTGAACGGTGACGACCCGGATGCCTGCGTCCGCGCGGCCCGGGTGGCCTTCGAGTACCGCCAGCAGTTCAACAAGGACGTGGTGATCGACCTGGTCTGCTACCGGCGTCGCGGCCACAACGAGGGCGACGACCCGAGCTTCACCCAGCCGAACATGTACGACCTGATCGAGCAGAAGCGCTCCACGCACAAGCTCTACACCGAGAGCCTGATCGGCCGCGGCGACATCACCACCGAGGATGCCGAGGCCGTGATGAACAAGTTCCGCCAGCGTCTGGAGGACGTTTTCAAGGAGGCCCGGCAGCTCAAGGGTGAGGACGACGAGTACACCCGGGTGCCCTACTACCCCACCAAGCCCAGCCGCTGGGACGAGGGCGAGAACAACACCGCCATCACCCAGGAGATGCTGGACGCGGTGGCGCGGGTGCACGTGGAGATGCCCGAGGGCTTCCAGGGCCACCCGAAGGTCCTGCCCCAGCTGGCCCGGCGCGCCAAGCAGATCACCGACGGCCCGATCGACTGGGCCACCGGCGAGCTGCTGGCCATCGGCTCCCTGCTGATGGAGGGCCGCCCGGTCCGGATGAGTGGCCAGGACACCCGCCGCGGCACCTTCAGCCAGCGCTTCGGCGCCATCGTGGACCGGCGCACCAATGAGGCCTACGTCCCGCTGAAGCACCTCACCGAGGACCAGGGCAGCTTCGACATCTACGACTCGCTGCTCAGCGAGTACGCCGTGATGGGCTTCGAGTACGGCTACTCCGTGGCCGCCCCCGAGGCGCTGGTGATGTGGGAGGGGCAGTTCGGTGACTTCGCGAACGGCGCCCAGAGCATCGCCGACGAGTACATCAGCTCCGGCTTCACCAAGTGGGGCCAGAAGTCCGGTGTGGTGCTGCTGCTCCCCCACGGCTACGAGGGTCAGGGCCCGGACCACAGCTCCTGCCGGATCGAGCGGTGGCTGCAGCTGTGTGCCGAGAACAACCTGGCGGTCTGCCAGCCGTCGACGCCGGCCAGCCACTTCCACCTGCTGCGCCAGCACGCCTACGTGAACTGGCACCGCCCAACGGTGATCGCCACCCCGAAGTCCATGCTGCGCAACAAGCTGGCCACCAGCCAGCCGGAGGAGTTCACCTCCGGCAAGTGGCGTCCGGCGCTGGGCGACCCGACGATCACCGACCCCAAGGCGGTCAAGCGGGTGCTGCTGTGCTCCGGCAAGGTGCGCTGGGAACTGGTGCAGGCCCGGCAGAAGGCGGGGCTGGACGGCCAGGTGGCAATCCTCTCCCTGGAGCGGCTCTACCCGCTGCCGGCCGAGGAACTGGCCGCCGAGCTGAAGGCCTACGAGCACGTGACCGACATCCGCTTCGTGCAGGACGAGCCCGAGAACCAGGGCGCCTGGCCCTTCATGGCGCTCAACCTGCCGGCCGCGGTCAAGGAGCACCTGCCCTCGCGTGACCTGTCCGACATGCGCGTGGTCTCCCGGCCCGCCGCCGCGGCCCCGTCGGTGGGTTCGCACAGTGTGCACGTGAAGGAAGAGGCCGACCTGATGGAGCGCGCCCTGGCGGAGTAGTCTGCACGCTGTGTACTTCACAGACAGAGGCCTTGAGGAGCTGACCTCCCGTCGCGGTGACGAGGAGGTCAGCTTCTCCTGGTTGGCAGAGCAAATGCGGTACTTCGTGGATCTCAATCCCGAATTCGAGGACAGCATCGAGCGGCTGGCCACCTGGCTGGCCCGGCTCGACGACGAGGATGAATGATGGCACTGGCAGCTGACCTGGTTACCCAACGCTTCACCGAGCTGACCGGGCAGCCGCCCGCCGGCGTCTGGTTCGCCCCCGGCCGGGTGAACCTGATCGGGGAACACACCGACTACAACGACGGCTACGTGATGCCCTTCGCGCTGGACCTGGGCGCCACCCTGGCGGCCGGAGTGCGCCCGGATGACGCCGTCCGGGTGGACTCGGTGGACCTCAAGGAGACAGTCGAGCTGGCGGTGCTGCGGCCCTACGACCAACCCTCGGCCACCACCGGCTGGGCCGCCTACCTGGCGGGCGTGGTCTGGGCCCTGCGACAGGCCGGCCACGAGGTGGGTGGCGTGGACCTGGTGTTGGCCTCCGACGTGCCGATCGGGGCGGGGCTGTCCAGCTCCGCCGCGATCGAGTGTGCCGTCGTGGCCGCCTGCTGTGACCTGTTCGGGTTGGAGATCTCCCCCGTCGAGCGGGCCAAGATCGCCCGGGCGGCGGAGAACCAGTTCGTCGGGGCGCCCACCGGGCTGCTTGACCAGGCCGCCTCCACCCTGTGCCAGCGCGACGCCGCCCTCTTCCTGGACTGCCGCAGCCTGGAGACCGTCTCGGTCCCGCTGCCGCTGGGGGAACAGGGGCTGGAGATCCTGGTGCTGGACACCCACACCCCGCACAGCCACGTCGACGGCGAATATGCCGAACGTCGGGCCACCTGTGAGGCCGCGGCCCGGCGGCTCGGCGTGCCGGCCCTTCGGGACGTCACGGACCTCGATGCAGCCCTGGCCTCCCTGGACGACGAGTTGCAGCGCAAGCGCACCCGGCACGTCGTGACCGAGGATGAGCGGGTGCTGCAGGCCGTCGAATTGGGACGGGCGGGAAGGCTGCGGGAGCTCGGCCCGCTGCTGGATGCCTCCCACGCGTCGATGCGCGACGACTTCCAGATCACGGTTGCGACGGTGGACCTGGCGGTACAGACCGCCAAGGAGCACGGCGCGCTGGGTGCGCGGATGACGGGCGGCGGTTTCGGCGGCTGCATCATCGCATTGTGTGAGGCGGGCAGCGGTGAGCAGCTGGGCGAGCGGGTGGCCGTCGCCTTCGCCGAGGCCGGGTTCAATGCCCCGACGTGGTTCACCGTCACCCCGGAGCAGGGAGCTCGTCGGCTGGTGTGAGGCCCCGCCTGCTCAGTCGGCCGCCTTCAGCTCGTCCAGGTGCACCTTGGCGGCGCAGACGGCGGTGACCAGGGCCAGCAGCACGAACAGCCAGATCCACCACTGGTGCGAGCCTCGGGCGGTGGACACTCCCACCAGCACGTGCAGCACGGCGCTGGCCATCATCCCACCGGTGGCCAGCCCGCTGCCTCGGTGGGAGGCCTGCGCCAGGAACGCCAGCAGGGCGGCGTAGAGCACCAGCATGGCGGCGATCCCGGCGGAGAAGACGCCGTGGTTGGCCAACAGTGAGCCAGCCCCCACCACCAGGAAGATCACGGCGGTCAGGGCGGTTCCGCCCACTGCCAGCCGGTGGGCCATGGGGCGGTTCTGGAGAGTTGAAATTTCGTGCACGCCCCAACTCTAAGACGCAACTGTGAACGAGTCTTCGCGATCTCTTGTCAACCGGCTCCCGAGTTGCCAAACTCATCTAGGCTGGTTTCGCGGGGTCGTCCTGTTCACCGGCCTGGTGCCCGGTTTCCCCCCGCATGTTCGGGGGCTCTGGACTGTGGCCTGCACGCACATACTAAGGAGCACTACTGATGGATTGGCGCCACAAGGCCGCCTGCCTGACCGAGGACCCCGAGCTGTTCTTCCCGATTGGGAACACGGGTCCGGCGATCCTGCAGATCGAGGAGGCCAAGAAGGTCTGCCGTCGTTGTGAGGTTCGCGAGCAGTGCCTCGCCTGGGCCATCGAGGCTGGTCAGGATCATGGTGTGTGGGGTGGTCTCAGCGAGGATGAGCGGCGGGCCATGAAGCGTCGCCAGGCCCGCTCCCGCCTCCGCAATTCCTGACCCACCGGAAGTCATCGTCGACAGCCGCCCGAGGAATCGGGCGGCTGTCGCTGTGTGTGGGCCCCAGCCGGTGGGGTGGAGTGGCCGTGGGTGGCTCAGTCCGCGACCATCGGGATGGTCAGCCGGGCACGCGCCCCGGTCAGCCCGTCGGGGCGGTTGCCCAGCACGAAGCTGCCGCCCATGTCCTCCACCAGGGTTCGCACGATCGACAGCCCCAGACTGTTGGTCTGCCTGATGTCGAAGCCCTCCGGCAGGCCATTGCCGGCGTCCAGCACGTCCACCACCAGCTCCTCGCGGCTGCGCTGGGGATGCACCACCACCTCCCCGGAGGAGGAGTCCAGCCCGTGCTCGACGGCATTCTGGCAGAGCTCGGTGACCGCCAGCGAAAGATTGGTGGCGGCCCCGGCCGGGATCATGCCGAAGCTGCCGACGCGCCGAGCCACCACCTTGCCCGACGAGGCCGACACGTCGCCCACCATCCGCAGGATTCGGTCGGCGACGTCGTCAAAGGCAACCGTCTCGTCGAAGGCCTGGGACAGGATCTCGTGCACCACCGCGATGGCGCTGACCCGGCTCATGGCATCCTTCAGCGCCCCCTTGGCCTCCGGGGACTCGATCCGCCGGGACTGCAGGCGCAGCAGGGCCGCGACGGTCTGCAGGTTGTTCTTCACCCGGTGGTGGATCTCCCGGATGGTGGCGTCCTTGGTGACCAGCTGCCGTTCCTGGTTGCGCAGCTCGGTGGTGTCCCGGCAGAGCACCAGCGTGCCGTCGGGGCCGCCGTCCGCTCCCGAGAGCGGCATGATCCGCAGCCGGATGCTCCCCCGCTGGTTGGCCACCTCCAGTTCCCGGACCTGTTGCCCGGACAGGTCGCTGCCAAAGCTCTGCCCCACCTCGGCCAGGCCCTCCACCAGGGCCTGGGTGATCCGGCGGAAGTCCTCGCCCAGCAGGTCTGCGGTGTGGCCCAGCTGGCGGTAGGCGGAGACGGCATTGGGGCTGGCATAGGTGATGGTGCCGGCGTCAGTCAGCCGGATCAGGCCGTCGCCCACCTTGGGGCTGAAGGTGGGATCGCTGGGCGGGTCGATCGGGAACTCCGCGCGGTGCAGCATCTGCGCCAGGGTGTCGGCGGTATGCAGGTAGCAGTCCTCCAGGGCACCGGGGGCGCGCACCCCCATCCGGTTGGTGTGCCGCTCGACGATCCCGATGCACCGGCCGTGGCGCAGGATCGGGATGGCCCAGACGTCCACGGGGATGCCGGAGTTGAGCTGGTTGTCACTGGTCTCGCAGATCTCCTCACTGAGATAGGCGGCGGTGACCAGGTGCTCCGCGTCGTAGGAGATGTCGTCGCCCACGACATCGTCCTCCAGGGCGGTGGGGCCGGTGGTGGGCCGGATCTGGGCGGCGGCCCAGAAGATGTTGTCATCCCGGTCCGGCACCCACAGGATCAGGTCGCTGAAGGAGACGTCGGCCAGCAGGTGCCACTCGTTGACCAGACCGCGCAACCAGGTGCGGTCACGCTCCCGGAGATCCGTGTGCTCCCCCATGACATAGGACATCGACAACATGGGTTCAGCCTGCCAGACCCGCCACGCGGGCGCGCAATTGGTCCCCGGGCATCCGGAGTGGAATAATCAGTACCTGTGCCCGGTCCATCCGGGAGGCGGTGCCTCCGGCAGCGCCAGCCAGAGCCAATCCCAAGGAGACGTCATGAGCAAGCGTGGACGCAAGCGTCGCTCTCGCAAGAACAGTGGCGCGAATCACGGCAAGCGTCCCAACGCCTGATTCCGTCGCTGCAGAGCACCAGGAACCCCCGGTCACCGACCGGGGGTTCCTGTGCGTGTGGGTGCCGTTGGCCGGGGTGATTCTCAGCGTTCGTGCAGGGTCATCGACATGCTGACGATCCGCATCCGCAGTTGGGCCGAGGCGGTAGCGGGCGGATTGCAGCGCTTCACCAGCACGGAGATGGCCTGCTCGATGTCGAAGTTCTCCAGGCACTTCTCGCAGGCGTCCAGGTGCAGCCGGATCAGGTCGGCATCGGATTCACACAGCTCGCCGTGCAGGAAGGCCTGCACCTGCCCGAGGGCCCGGGTACAGGCGTCGTGGTCATCGGCGTGGTTCATGGCGGGCTCAGTCATCGGACCCCCGGTAGTCCGCCAGCTTGGCGCGCAGCTGGGAGCGGCCACGGTTCAGCCGGGACATCACGGTGCCGATCGGGGTGCCCATGATCTCCGCGATCTCCTTGTAGGCAAAGCCTTCGACGTCGGCCAGCAGGACCGCGGTGCGGAAGTCCGGGGCCAGCGAGTTCAGGGCATCCAGCACGGCGCCGTCGGGAATCCGGTCCAGCGCCTCCATCTCCGCGCTGCGCAGCCCGGTGGAGGTGTGGCTCTCGGCCTGGGCCAACTGCCAGTCCTCGACGTCGGCACCGTTCGTGGTCTGCGGCTGCCGCTGCTGCTTGCGGTAGCTGTTGATGTAGGTGTTGGTGAGGATCCGGTACAGCCACGCCTTCAGGTTGGTGCCGGGCGTGAACTGCTTGAACGAGCTGAAGGCCTTGGCGTAGGTCTCCTGCACCACGTCCTCGGCGTCGGCCGGGTTGCGCGTCATGCGCAGGGCGGCACCGTAGAGCTGGTCCAGGTAGACCAGCGCGTCGCGCTCGAAACGTTCGGCGCGCTGTTCGTCGGTCTCGTCGGCGAGGGCCGCCTCGAGCTCGTCATGGGTTGCACCTGGGAGAGTCATCACGTACGACAGTACCGAATCCGGCGGCGACTGCCGGTCCATGACCGTTCGCTCAGGGCGTTCTCGCAACATCATCACGTGGGCAGAACGCGGACCGCCGGGTCAATATTCCGGGCCCCGGCTGGTCACAGACCGCGGATGAAGTCACCGATGGTCTGCGCCAGCTCTTGCCAGAGCGACTCGGTGGTGCGCTCGGCCCGCTTGGGCAGGGTGAGTTCGTGCCCGGCATCCGCGACGGGCACCAGGCTGAAGCCCGACGCGGTCCCCAGTGCGGCGCGGACCTCCTGGTCCCCGCCGAAGGGGTCGCGGCTGCCCTGCACCACCAGGGTGGGAACCGGGACGCCCAATAGCTCGTCGGCCCGGGACTTGTCCGGCTTGCCCGGCGGGTGCAGCGGGAAGGCCAGCGCCAGCACCCCGGCGGCGCCCAGCTGTCCGGCGGTGCGACAGGCCACCCGGGCGCCGGCGGAGCGGCCACCCAGCACCAGCACCGGATCCTCCAGCCGGGACCTCAGCTGCGGCAGGGCCTCCAGCCAGGCCTCGTCCAGCCGCTTGGGCGCGGGCGCCACCTTCTTGCCGGCGGTGCGCCAGGGCTGCTCGAAGCGCACCACTGTGATGGGTTCCGGGGTGATGGGTTCGGTCTGGTTGGGCAGGTGGGTGGCCAGGGCCGTCAGGTCCGGGGCCTCCACTCCTCCGCCGGCGCCGTGGCCCAGTACCAGCACCCGTCGGGCATCCAGCGGGCCGTCGACGTGCATCCGGCCCGGTCCCTGAGTGGTCTCGACTTCCAGGATCATGCCTGCTCCAACCCGGGCAGGGGCTGGATCAGCTCCGGCCCGTCATTGCGGACATTGCCGACGGCCGTCGAGACCGGCCAGGCGGTCATCTCATCGGGGCCGGGGGCGTGCAGCAGGTCATGCGCGGCCAGCGGATCGGTCAGGCCCGGGTCCAACCAGTGGTCCCGGTCGGCCCGGCGCACCTGCATCGGCATCCGGTCATGGATCTGGCCCAAGGCGTCGCTGGCCCGGGTGGTGATCACGGTGCAGGTGGTGAGCCAGCCCTCGGGCCCCTTCCAGAACTCGTACAGCCCGGCCATCACCATCAGCTCAGGCTCCCCCGGCCTGTCCGCGGGGTGGATCCACCACGGCTGTTTGCCCTTGCCCTGGCCATACCACTCGTAGTACCCGTCGGCCGGCAACAGGCAGCGGCGGCTGGCGAAGGCCTTGCGGAAGGAGGGCTTGGTGGCCACCGTCTCGCTCCGGGCATTGATCAGGCTGGCCGCACGGGTCCGGTCCTTGGCCCAGCTGGGCACCAACCCCCAGCGCGGCCGGGCCAGCTTGCGGGTGACCTGGCCGGACTCCTTGTCCGCCCGGTCCATCACGGCGGGCACCGGATCGGTGGGGGCAATGTTGTACCGCGGGGCCAGCGGCGGCAGGCTCTCCAGCTGGACCACCTCCTCCACCTCGAAGGTCTCCACCAGCAGGTCCTGGCTGGCCGAGGCGGCATAGCGTCCACACATGGGGCCCAGCCTAACCGGGCTGCTCCGGACGATTTCGCCCAGTGCGCAATTGCTTGTAGGGCGCCTTTGGGAGCCGGTAGAAAGGGTGGCATGAATCTCACTCGTGCAGCCGGGCGCACCATGCTCGCCAGTTTCTTCGTCGTCAACGGGGCCAAGGCCGCCGCCAAGCCGGACGCGCTGGTGGCCGATGCCGAGCCGATCGCCCGCAAGGTGGTCCCCCTGGTCCAGCAGGTGGCGCCGCCGAGCGTCGCCAACTACGTGCCGGAGGAGACCAAGACCCTGGTCCGGGCCACCGGCGTCGCGCAGGTGCTAGGCGGTCTGGGCCTGGCCACCGGTCTGGGCCGACGCCTGTCCGCCGGTCTGCTGGGCGCCTCGATGGTGCCCCACGTGCTGGCCTCCCGCCCCGCCAAGGGCGCCACCGCGGAGGAGCGCACCGCCGCCCGTTCCGTGATGCTGCGCAATGTGGCCCTGCTGGGTGCCGCGCTGATCGCCAGCCAGGACACCCAGGGCAAGCCGTCGCTGGGCTACCGCGCCAACAAGCAGGTGGAGGCGCTGAGCCGCGAGGTCTCCCAGCAGAAGAAGCAGCTGGAGAAGAGCGCCGCGGAGCAGAAGAAGCAGCTGGCCAAGACCGCCAAGCAGCAGAAGAAGGAGTTCTCCAAGGTCTCCAAGAAGACCCAGAAGGACGCCAACTCCCAGGCCCAGGACATCGCCGACACCATCACCGGCTTGTTCTCCTGACACAATCTGGGTGTGAGCAGCTCCCAGAACACCCACAGGCCCTGGCCGATCCCGATCGCGCCGGGGCCTGTGCATGCCCACGTCGAGGTGCCCGGCTCCAAGTCGGAGACCAACCGGGCCCTGTTGCTGGCCGCCCTGGCCCAGGCGCCCAGCAACATCACCGGCGCCCTGGAGGCCCGCGACACTGTGCTGATGCGCCGGGCGCTGACCCAGCTGGGGGTGCAGATCGAGGACCGGGGCAACAGCCTGCGGGTCACTCCCCCGGCGCGTTTCACCGCCGCCGCCGAGCCGATCGACTGTGGTCTGGCCGGCACCGTGATGCGCTTCGTGCCGCCGCTGGCCGCGCTGGCCGGCGGCAGCACCCGCTTCATCGGTGACGCCGCCGCCAGTGACCGCCCGCTGACGCCGGTGCTGGACGGGCTGCGCCAGCTGGGCGCCACAGTGGAGGGCGACGCGATTCCGTGCACCGTCACCGGGCCGGACCGGCTGGCCGGGCACGCGGTCATGATCGATTCGTCGGGCTCCAGCCAGTTCATCTCCGGACTGCTGCTGGCCGGCGCCCGCTTCCCCGAGGGCCTGGTGCTGCGGCACGAGAATCCCGACGGGGCCCAGGTTCCCAGCCGGCCGCACCTCCAGATGACCATCCAGATGTTGCGGGACCGTGGTGTCGAGGTGGCCGAGACCTCACCCAACCAGTGGCAGGTACTGCCCGGCCCGGTGCGCGCCCTGGACCAGCGGATCGAGCCCGACCTGACCAGTTCCGCAGTCTTCCTGGCCGCCGCCGCGCTGTGCGGTGGCTCGGTGACGGTTCCCGGCTGGCCGTCGGCCACCACCCAGGGTGGCGACGAAATCCGCGAGGTGCTGACCCGGATGGGTGCCCGCGCCACGCTGGCCGGCGACGAGCTGACCGTCACCGGCACCGGTGAGCTGCGGGCCATCGACGTCGACCTGCACGGCTCGAGCGAACTCACCCCGGTGGTGGCGGCCCTGGCGCTGTTCGCCAACGGGACCTCCACCATCCGCGGCGTGGCCCACATCCGGGGCCACGAGACCGACCGGTTGGCCGCGCTGGAGACCGAGCTGCGTCGGGTGGGGGGCGCCGTCGAGCAGACCGACGACGGGCTGCGGATCACCGGCGTCGGGCTGGCTGGGTCCGGTCTGGAGCCCGCGGAGCTGGCGAGTTATGCCGATCACCGGATGGTGCACACCGCCGTGCTGATCGGGCTGAAGGTGCCGGGCTGCAGCGTCGACGATGTGGCCTGCACCAGCAAGACCATCAACCATTTCGACACCTTGTGGAGTGACATGCTGGTAGGCGGCCGATGAGCCCGCGCGCGATCCGGGGAGCGATGGGGCGCAATGTGCGCTCCGATGACATGGAATCCTTCGACCGGCCGGGCAAACGCACCCGGCCGCGCACCAAGGACCGTCCCGACTACTCGGAGCTGCCGATCGCCCGGGTGATCACCATCGACCGCGGGCGCTATCGCTGCCAGCTGGACGACGAGGTGATGGTGACCGCCACCAAGGCCCGCCAGCTGGGCCGCAAGGGTGCGATCGTCGGCGATCTGGTGCGGCTGGACGGCGACGTCAGCGGCGACGAGGGAACCTTGGCCCGGATCTGCGCCGTGGAGGAACGCCGCACCGTCCTGCGTCGCACCGCCGACGACACCGACGCCTTCGAACGGCCGATCGTCGCCAATGCCGACCAGATCATGATCGTCACGGCGCTGGCCGATCCGCCGCCGCGGGTGGGGATGATCGACCGGATCATGGTGGCCGCCTTCGACGCCGGCGTGGAGCCGATCCTGTGCCTGACCAAGGCCGATCTGGCCAGCCCCGACGAGCTGACCGCAGCCTATGCCCCGCTGAACGTGCCCGTGGTGGTGACCCAGCCTGGCAGTGACCTCTCCGAGGTGCAGGACCTGTTGACCGACCACGTCACCGTCTTCGTCGGGCACTCCGGCGTCGGCAAGTCCACCCTGGTCAATGCCCTGATCCCCGGTGTCAACCGCTCCACCGGCGTGGTGAACGACGTCACCGGCCGCGGCCGACACACCTCCACCAGCGCGATCGCGCTGGAGCTGCCGGGCGAGTCCGGTTGGGTGATCGACACCCCCGGCGTGCGCAGCTTCGGCCTGTCCCACGTCACCCCGGAATCGGTGCTGGCCGCCTTCGGTGACCTGTCATCGTTCACCGAGGAGTGCCCCCGCGGCTGCCAGCACGGCGCCACCGACCCGGAGTGCGGGCTGGACGCCGCCGTCGAGCGTGGTGACCTGGCGCCGGAACGGCTGGCCAGCTATCGCCGGATGTGGCAGGCGGGGCGCCTCAAAGACTGGGAGTAGAACCGGTAGCCTGTGCCACATGGCCTCGCTGAACCGTGACAACTACACCGATGACCTGCGTCTGGCGCACCTGTTGGCGGACAATGCCGACTCGATCACCATGAGCCGGTTCCGGTCGGGCGATCTGCGGATTGACACCAAGCCGGACATGACCCCGGTCTCGGACGCCGACGTCGCCACCGAGGAGGCCCTGCGCGCCACCTTGGCCAAGGCCCGGCCACGCGACGCCGTGCACGGCGAGGAGGGCGACGACACCGGCTGGGGGCCCCGCCGCTGGGTGATCGACCCGATTGACGGCACCAAGAACTATGTCCGCGGGGTGCCGGTCTGGGCCACCCTGATTGCCCTGATGGTCAACGACGAGGTGGTGGCCTCCGTGGTCAGCGCCCCGGCACTGGGCCGTCGCTGGTGGGCCAGCAAGGGCGACGGCGCCTACGCCGGCAAGAGCCTGATGAAGGGCCAGCCGATCCACGTCTCCAATGTGCAGACCATCCAGGACGCGTCCTTCAGCTACTCGTCGATCGGCGGCTGGATGACCTCGGGCCGCGGGCAGAACTTCGTCAACCTGCTGCGCGACTGCTGGCGCACCCGCGCCTACGGCGATTTCTGGAGCTACATGCTGGTGGCCGAGGGCGCGGTGGACCTGGCCGCGGAACCCGAGCTGGCCCTGCACGACATGGCCGCGCTGGACGTGATCGTCCGGGAGGCCGGCGGCCGGTTCACCAACCTGGACGGCGTCGACGGGCCGAAGGGGCCGGGCGCGATTGCCACCAATGGCGCGCTGCACGAGTCCGTCGTCGCGGCCCTGAGCGCCGACCAGCCGCGCGAGGACTGACCAGCTCGAAGACCCGGGCCCTCGACAAGCTCGGGCATCGTGGTTGGGTCAGGCTCGGGCCGCGTGGTCCCGAGCCCGCCCGTTTGCCTCAGAGGACGCGGACCCGAATCGTCTCCTCCAGCTCGGCCAGCTCGTGCTGCAGGTTGGGGTGCTCGCCGCTGACGTCGGTGATGGCATAGCCGATGGTGCCGCGCGTGGACAGCGTCTGGAAGGTGATGTTGCCGTCGTGGTTGGCGAAGACATTGTTCAACCGGGCCATCACGCCGGGCACATTGTGGTGGATGTGCAGCACCCGGGTGCCCTCGAAGGGCTCGGTGACGATCTGCGGCAGGTTGACGTTCATCTGGGTGCCGCCGGTGGTGACGTAGTCCAGCAGCTTGCCGGCCACGAACCGGCCGATGTCCACCTGGGCCTCCTTGGTGGAACCGCCGACATGCGGGGTGAGGATCACATTGGGCAGGTTCTGCAGCTCGGAGACGAAGGGCGAGCCGGCCTTCTTCGGCTCGGTCGGGAAGACGTCCAGACCGGCGCCGGCGATGTGGCCGGACTTCAGGTGGCGCACCAGCGCATCGACGTCGTAGACGTGCCCGCGGGACAGGTTCAGGAAGATCGCCCGGTCCTTCATCATCTCGAACTGGGCCTCGCCGAAGAAGTCCTTGTTGGCGGCCCGGCCGTCGACGTGAAGGGAGACCACGTCGGCCTCGGCCAGCAGCTCATCCAGGCTCTCGCAGCGCCGGGCATTGCCCAGCGCCAGCTTGTCCGCGACGTCGAAGAAGATCACGCTCATGCCCAGGCTCTCGGCCAGCACGGACAGCTGCGCGCCGATGTTGCCGTAGCCGACGATGCCCAGCGTCCGCCCGCGGACCTCGTGCGAGCCGGCGGCCGACTTGTCCCAGACCCCCTCATGCATCAGCCGGTTCTTCTCGTTCAACCGTCGGGCCAGGGAGATGATCTCCGCAATGGCCAGCTCCACCACGGAGCGGGTGTTGCTGTAGGGGGCGTTGAAGATGGGGATGCCGGCATTGGCAGCGGCGCCCAGGTTCACCTGGTTGGTGCCGATGCAGAAGCAGCCCGCGGCCAGCAGCTCGGGCGCGGACTGGATCACGCGCTCGGTGAGGTGGGTGGTGGAGCGGATGCCCAGCAGGTTGACCCCCTGCAGCGCCTCGATCAGCTCGTCCTCGCCCAGGGCGCCGGGCCGGGTCTCGACCTCCAGGCCGGCCTCGGTGAGGATGCGGGTGGCTTCGGAATGGATGTTCTCAAGCAGGAGTGCCTTCACCGGGCAGATTCTAGGCACTGTGTCCGCGACGGCCGAACGCGTCTCAGCGGGCTCTGGCAATGCGTGGCGCCGGGCTCACCGGAAACGGGGCACGGCCGCCAGCAACTCCTGGGTGTAGGGGTGGCGTGGCTGGTCATAGACCGACGCGATCCCACCCGTCTCCACCACCTCGCCGTGCCGCAGCACCGCCACCCGGTCACAGACATGCCGCACCACCGTCAGGTCATGGGAGACGAAGACCATGGTCAGGGCGTATTCGGCCACCAGCTCCCGGAGCAGGTTCAGCACATGGGCCCGCACCGAGACGTCCAGGGCACTGACCGGCTCGTCCGCAATCAGCACGTCGGGCTTGGGGGCCAGGGCCCGGGCAATCGCGATCCGCTGGCGCTGGCCGCCGGAGAACTCGTGTGGGTAGGCATCGGCCTTGCTGGCGGGCAGCCCCACCTGTTCCATCACCTCGCGCAGCCGCGCGTCGTGGTTCACCGGGATGTCGTCGCGTTGCCGCAGCAGCGGACTGCGCAGACCTTCGGTGATGATCTGGCCCACCGTCATCCGCGGGTTGAGCGAGCTGCGCGGGTCCTGGAAGACCATCTGCACGCTGGCCCGCAGGTCACCCAGCTGGCGTTCCGGCAGCCGGGCGATGTCGGTGCCGCGGAAGCGGATCTGGCCCGACGTGGGCCGGTCCAGCGCCGCCATCATCCGGATCAGGGTGGACTTGCCGGAGCCGGACTCCCCCACGATCCCCAGCCGGTCACCGGGATCGACCACCAGGCTGACGTCGCGCACCGCGTGCACCTGGGAAGCGCCCCGGCCATAGCTGCGGTTGACGTCGACCAGCTGGTAGACGCTCTGGCTGGTTGGCTGGGTCATCGGCCCTCCCAGAAGTCCTCGACGACGGGCAGCCGGGAGCCGGGCTCGGCCAGGTCCAGCCGCGCGGTGGCCACCAGGCCCTTGGTGTAGCCGTGCTGCGGATTGCCCAGCACCTGGCTGATGCTGCCGCGCTCCACCAACTGCCCGCGCCACATCACCAGCACCTCGTCGCAGACCTGGCTGACCACGGCGAGGTCATGGGAGATGAACAGGCAGGCGGCGCGGGCGGCATCCAGCTGCTCGTCCAGCACCGTCAGCACCCGGGCCTGCACCGTGACGTCCAGGGCGGTGGTGGGCTCGTCGCAGATCACCAGGTCCGGGCTGTTGATCAGCGCCATCGCCATCATCACCCGTTGCCGCTGGCCACCGGACAGCTCGTGCGGGTAGGCGTCGGCAATCCGCTCCGGGGTGGGCAGACCCACCCGCTCCAGCATCTCGACGACGGCCTGCCGGGCGGCACCGGTGTGGGCGCGCTGGTGCAGCCGCAGCACCTCGGCCACCTGCCGGCCGCAGGTCATCGTCGGGTCCAGGGCGGTCATCGGCTCCTGGAAGACCATGCTCAGCACATCGCCGCGCAACCGGGACAGGTCCTTGTCGCTGGCTCCCACCACCTGGCGCCCGGCCAACTCCACCGAACCGGTCACGTGGGCGTTCTCCGGCAGCAGGCCCATGATGGCCAGGGCGGTGACGCTCTTGCCGGAGCCGGACTCGCCGATCAGTCCCAGCCGCTGTCCGGGCCGCAGCTCGAAACTGAGGTCGGTGACGGCCGGGGTGCGGCGGCGGCCAAAGCTGACGTCAAGGTGCTCCACCCGCAACAGCGGCTGCGCCGTCGGGGCGGTCTCCTGCGGGGCCATCTCCCGCGCGCTGTCCTGGTTCACTGCACCTCCCGCAGCCGGGGATCCAGCAGCTCCCGCAGCCCGTCGCCCAGCAGGTTGAAGCCCAGCACGGCCAGCGCAATCGCCAGGCCCGGCCAGATCACCTGCTCGGGGTGGCTGAACAGCTGTTTGCTCTGCGCCTCGTACAGCATCCGGCCCCAGCTGGGGGTGGTGATGGCCGTCGCCAGACCCAGGTAGCTCAGCGCGGCCTCCGCCAGGATCGCCATCGCGAAGCTCACCGACGCCTGCACCCCCACCAGCGGGGCGATGTTGGGCCACACGTGCCGCCGGGCGATGGTGGGCCAGGTGGTGCCGCAGCTGCGCGCGGCCAGGATGTAGTCCTGGCTCATCACCTGCAGGCAGGCGGCGCGGGTGATCCGGACGAAGACCGGGATGGTGGCCACGCCGATCGCCACCATGCCGGTGAGGGTGGAGCCACCCACCGCGGCGGCCAGGAGGATGGCCAGCAGCAGGGCCGGGAAGGCGTAGAGGACGTCGCTGCAGCGCATCAGGAAGCGGCCCAACCGGCCGCCCTTCATCCCGGCCAGCATGCCCAGCGGCACCCCCACCAGCGCGGCGATGGAGACCGCCACCACGCCCACCAGCAGGCAGATGCGGGCGCCGGCCATCAACCGGGAGGCAATGTCGATCCCCATCGAGTCGGTGCCCAACAGGTGCGGCCAGCCGGGCTGGCGCAGCCGCAGCGACGGGTTGACCGCCGTCGGGTCGAAGGGCGTCCAGACCAGCGAGACCAGCGCCGTGAGCACCAGGCCGCCGACCAGCACCAGGCCCACCCACAAGGAGAAACGCTTCATCATGACTCCCGCTCCGGGCTGCGAAGCCGGGGATCGATGGCCAGGTAGGACAGGTCCACCATCGCATTGATCACCAGCACCAGCGCCACCAGGATCATCACGATGGCCTGCACCAGCACCAGCTCGCGCTGCTGCACGGCGTCCAGCAGCAGGCGCCCCAGCCCGGGCAGGGCGAAGACGCTCTCCACCACGATGGCGCCGACGAACAGCGTCGCCAGTTGCAGGCCCAGCACGGTGACCACGCTGAGCGCGGCATTGCGCAGGCCGTGGCGGACCATGGCGGTCCGCGTGGTCCAGCCCACCGAACGTGCGGTGCGGAACCAGTCCTCGCCCAGCACCTCGATGAAGGCGCTGCGGACATAGCGGGTGAGCACCGACGCCTGCACCAGCGCCAGGGAGAGCACCGGCAGCACCAGGTGGCGGGCCCACTCCACGGGGTTGCGGGAGAACGACGTGTAGCCATTGGCCGGCAGCCAGTGCAGCTTCACCGCGAAGACCACCACCAGCAGGATGCCGGCCAGGAAGGCCGGCACCGCCATCCCCAGCTGGCTGGCCGCGGAGACCAGGGCGCCGGTCCACCGGCGTCGCTCCAGGGCGGCGAACATCCCCACGGGAACCGCGACGGCCAGGGCCAACAGCATCCCCAGGCCCACCAGCCACAGGGTCACGCCCAGCTTGGGCAGGATCTGTCCCAGAACCGGTTGTCCCGTGCGGGCGCTGACGCCCAGGTCCCCGGTCAGCAGCCCTCCCAACCAGTCCAGGTAGCGCACCGGCAGCGGCCGTTCCAGGCCGAGCTGCTGGCGCAGGGCCTCCAACGAGGCGGCGTCGGCCTGGTCACCCAGGATGGTGGTGGCCACGTCGCCGGGCAGCAGGTTCACCAGGCAGAAGATGATCACCGAAGCGGCAAGCAGGCTCGCCACAACTGTGACGAGCCGCCTGGCCAGCAGTCTGGAACGCGTCAAAGGGCTCAGCCGTTGCGCGAGGCCAGCGTCGTCACGTCGAAGCTGGAGCTGGTGGAGTTGGGGTTCATCCCGGTGATGTCGGCCTTGGTCACGGCGATCCGCGGGAAGAGCCACAGGAAGTCCGCGGCGGCATCGGTGGCCAACAGCTTGGCGGCCTGCTTCATCAGGGTCACCTGCTGGGCATCGTCGGCGGCATCGGCCTGGGCCACCAGCTTGGTGAAGGCCGGGTTGTCGTAGTGCCAGTAGTAGGCCGGGTTGGCGAAGTTGACGATGTCGCGCGGCTCGACGTGGTTGACGATGGTCAGGTCATAGTTGCCCGCGGTGTAGACCTCCTTGAGCCACCGGGCAAAGTCGAGCTCCTCCACGCTGGCGGTGATCCCCACGGCCTTGAGCTGGCTGACGATGAACTGCGCCGCGCTGGGGCCGTAGGGCAGGGTGGGCACCCGCAGCCGCAGCTTCAGGTTGCTCACCTTGGCCTCGGCGAGCAGCGCCTTGGCCTTGGCCGGGTCATAACCGTAGGTCTTGGACAGGTCCTCATACCAGGGATCCGTGGGCGGCACCATGGAGCCGATCAGGGTTCCCTTGCCACCCCAGACCGCGTCCAGCAGGGCCTGCCGATCGATCGCATGGTTGATGGCCTGCCGGACCTTGACATTCTTCAGGGCCGGGTTGCCGCCCTTGCCCTGGTTCATGCCCAGCACCACCTCACCATTGCTGGTGCCCTGGGTGACGGTGTACTTGGAGGTGTCGCTGAACTGGTCAATCGCCTCCGGGGCGGTCAGGTCGCTGATGATGTCCAGGTCACCCGAGAGCATGGCGGAGCTCATGGAGTTGGCGTCGGCGAAGTAGCGGAAGGTCACCTCGTCGAAGCGCGCCGGAGTGCCCCAGTAGTGCTCATTGCGCTTCATGGTCACCGATTCGCCCTGCTTCCACTCACCGAAGGTGAAGGGGCCGGAGGCCACCGGCTTGCTGGGCAGCGCCGTGAAGGAGGCCGGGTCCGCGATGATCCCGGTGGCCGAGGCCATGTCATAGAGCCAGGACTGCGAGGGGCGGCTGAGCTTGACGGTGACCGTGGTGGCGTCGGTGGCGGTGGCCTGGCTGACCACCGCCATCTGCTTCTGCAGGGTGGCCAGGATGCCCTTGCCGGACTTGATCCGGTTGATGTTGGCGACGACGGCCTGCGCGTCGACGCTCTGACCGGTGGAGAACTTGGCGCCGGGCTGCAGCTTGAAGGTGTAGGTGAGCCGGTCCGTCGAGACCTCCCAGGACTGGGCCAGCAGCGGCTTGATCTTGCCCTCTCCGTCGATCTTCACCAAGGTCTCGTACAGGTTGTAGAGCAGGGCCTGGGGGATGGCCGCACCGCTCTGTGTCGTCGGATCCATGGACTGCGGCTGCGCCGTCGCGCCGATCACCAGGCTGCGCGCCTGCTCGGTGGTCTGCCCGTCGCCCGTGTTGGTGCATGCGGTGGTCGCCAGCGCGAGCGCCACGGTGCCGGCCAGCAGGCCGCGACGGTGGATCCGGATGGGTTCCATGAGGTGTCTCCCTGGGTTCTGTCACGAAAGCACCGGCTCCCCCGCCGAGCTCGGGCAAACTCTACCCCCGCCGCCGCGATACGGTCGGCATGAGACACGTCGAGAGACTTACGCGCAGGGAGGACAAAGGCCGTGGATGTCACCCCCGGACGGGCCGCTGCCCGGCTGCACGAGGTCACCCTACGGGCCTTCGACCTGTCGGAGTCGGCAGCGCGGATGGGGCTGGCGGAGCAACGCCGACGGGTGGACCGCTGGCGGCAACGACTGTTCATGATCTGTCAGATCTCCGTGGCCGCCGGGTTGGCCTGGTTCCTGGGCCAGCACGTGCTGCGACACGAGATGCCCTTCTTCGCCTCGGTGGCCGCGATCATCTGCCTGGGCTTCAGCTTTGGCCAGCGGCTGAGCCGGGTGGTGGAGGTGGCCTGCGGCGTCTTCATCGGAGTGATGACCGGGGACCTGTTCGTCTCGCTCTTCGGCACCGGGCCCCTGCAGATCATGCTGGTCTGCTTCGTGGCAATGAGCGTGGCCACCTGGTTCAATGCCAAACCGCTGATGATCAACCAGTCCGGCATCCAGGCGGCCACGGTGATGACGCTGATGCCCGCGCCGCACCAGGGGCTGAGCCGGTGGGAGGACGCCCTGCTGGGCTGTTCCCTGGCGCTGCTGTTTGCGACGGTGGCCCCCACCAGCCCGGTGCAGAAGCCTCGGGTCAAGGCCGCGGAGGTGCTGGAGCACTGCGCCGCCACCCTGCGGCAGGCCGGCGAAGGCCTGGCGGAGTTGGATGCCGCCGTCGGTGAGCGGGTGCTGGAGCGAGCCCGCGGCACCCAGGCGAAACTGACCCAACTCTCCGACGCCGCCTCCGAGGGCGTCGCCGTGACCCGCTACTCCCCCTTCCTGCGGGGACACCGGGGACACGCGCAGGCGATCGCCGAGCTGGTGGCGCCCCTGGACCGGCTGGTGCGCAACCTGCGGGTGCTGGCCCGGCGCGCCGCCATCGCCACCTGGCGCGAGGAACCGGTGCCCTTCGACTACCTGGCACTGGTGGACGAGTTGGCCGACGTGGTGGACTTCTGCGCGCAGGAACTCTCAGCCCGTCGGATCCCGGAAAGGGCGCGACCCCGGATCATCGCGTTGGCCGAGCGCAGCGGCAGGGTGGGGCTGCACGGGCCCCTGTCCGGGCTCGTGATCTTTGCCCAGGTCCGGTCCATGCTGGTTGATCTGCTGGAGCTCACCGGGATGGACTATGCCGACGCCCGAGCCCTGGTGCCCGAGGCGGACTGAGCCACCCGCTGCCGTCACGCGTCACGCGCACGGCTCACGCCAATCTTGCTGCGAAACGACGGGTTAGCGGCAGAAATGTGTGTACAGCCTGACTGATTTCATTCGTGGCGGCTAGGGGTGATGGTGGTCTGAACATGCTCTGGGAGCATGTTCGGTGCAGGTTGCGAGGAATCACCCCCGGTGTGGT